>NZ_JBEXPJ010000089.1:0-33600 GCF_040611995.1 Lentzea sp. NPDC006480 | reverse complement strand
GCCTCACCCACCTGTCCGACGGTGGCGGGGTCAGCGCTCACGGGTGCCGGACCGGTGACAGCACGCAGAACAACTGCTCCGGCGGCGTCACGCCGTGGGGCACGATCCTGTCCGGCGAGGAGAACTTCAACCAGTACTTCGCGAACGCGAGCCTGGTGACCGACCCGGACACCAAGGCCAAGTTCGCGCGCTACGGCATCAGCGGTGGTGCGTCGCTGCGCAAGTGGGAGAACTTCGACAAGCGCTTCGACCTGTCGAAGGAACCGAACGAGGCCAACCGCTTCGGCTGGATCGTCGAGATCGACCCGCTCGACAAGAAGTCGACGCCGGTCAAGCACACCGCCCTCGGCCGCTTCAAGCACGAGGGCGCGAACATCATCGTCGCCAAGGACGGCCGCGTCGTCGCGTACATGGGTGACGACGAGCGCTTCGACTACATGTACAAGTTCGTCTCCGACGAGAAGATGCAGAAGGGCGACTCGAAGCGCGCCCGCGAGCACAACAAGCGCTTGCTGGACAAGGGAACGCTCTACGTCGCGCAGTTCACCGGCGACAGCCCCGCGGCCGAGATCGACGGCACCGGCAAGCTGCCCTCGGACGGCGAGTTCGACGGCACCGGCAAGTGGATCCCGCTGGCTTCGGGCGACAAGTCCTTCGTCCCCGGCTTCACCGCCGAGGAGGTCTACGTCTTCACGCGCCTGGCCGCGGACAAGGTCGGCGCCACGAAGATGGACCGCCCCGAGGACGTCGAGCCCTCGCTGCACAACCGCCGGATCTACGCCGCGCTGACCAACAACACCGACCGCGGCAAGGCGGGCAAGGAAGGCCCGACCGAGATCGCGCCGCGCGTCGCCAACAAGCACGGCCACGTCCTGGAGATCGAGGAGCGTCGTTCGGACAACACGGCGCTCGAGTTCTCGTGGAAGCTGCTGCTGGTCTGCGGTGACCCGAAGGACCCCGGCACGTACTTCGGCGGCTACGACAAGTCTCAGGTCAGCGCGATCTCGTGCCCGGACAACGTCGCGTTCGACAGCCACGGCAACCTGTGGATCTCCACGGACGGCAACGCCCTGGGGTCCAACGACGGCCTGTTCGCGGTACCGGTCGAGGGCAAGCGCCGTGGTCTCGTGAAGCAGTTCCTCACGGTGCCCAAGGGCGCGGAGACCTGCGGTCCGGTCGTCACCGAGGACTTCGTGCTGGTGTCCGTGCAGCACCCCGGTGAGATCGACGGCGCCTCGGCGAACAACCCGATGTCGCACTGGCCGGACGGTGGCACCTCGCAGCCGCGTCCGTCCGTCGCGGTGGTGTGGCGCAAGGACCGTCGCCGCATCTGCGACTGATCCTGTGCGCTGGCTCACTCGAATGGAATGAACCGGTGCAGCCACCTGTCCGTGTGATGGGTGGCTGCACCGCGGACAGCCGAGGGAACGTCCACATTGGCTGTCTACTTTGGAGTGAGCTGTGAAGAAGGTTGGACTTTTCGTTGGTGCCGCTGCTCTTCTGGGTCTTGCCGCGTGTGGCACCACTCAGGGCACCGCAACGCCCACCCCGGTCGCCCAGGCCTCTCCCGACGCTCCGGTCGCGGCCGCCGTCCAGGTTCCGGCCGGCCAGAAGCTGGTCGGCAAGTACCAGGCCACCGGCGTCCAGACGTACTCCTGCACCGCGAACGCGTGGAAGGGCCTGGAGCCCGCCGCGACGCTGGTGGACAAGGACGGCAAGCCGATCATCCTGCACTCCCGCGGCCCGGTTTGGGTGTCCACTGTGGACGGCAGCGCGGTCGAGGCAACGCCGGTCGACGGCGCCAAGAACGACGTCAAGGGAGCCGTGCCCGAGCTCCTGCTGAAGACCAAGACCGTGCGTGGCGACGGCCTGTTCGGCAAGGTCAGCTACGTGCAGCGGCTCGCGACCGAGGGCGGCGTCGCCCCGTCCGGCGGCTGCACCGCCGGCGCCCAGATCTCCGTGCCCTACAAGGCCGTCTACACCTTCTTCGCTCCGGCGTCCTGATGTCGTTTGAACCAGTTCGAGCACCAGCACGTACTACCTCAGAGTGATGAAACGTGCTGGTCTCGTCCTGGTCTCAGCAACTCTGATCGGCATCGCCGCGGGAGGTGTCGGCTCCACCGCAGCGCCGACACCGGCGGCGATGGACACCTCTGACCTGAGGGTCGCACCTGCGGTTCAGGTTCCATCAGGCAACAAGCTCGTCGCCAAGTTCTACGCGAAGGGCGTGCAGACCTACACCTGCACCGCCGGCGCGTGGAAGGGCCTGGAGCCCGCCGCCACCCTGGCGGACCGGCTCGGTCGCGCGGTCGCACTGCACACTCGCGGCCCGATCTGGGTGTCCACCGTCGACGGCAGCGCGGTCGAGGCCGCACCGGTCGACGGCGCCCGCAACGAAGTTCCAGGAGCCGTTCCGGAACTCCTGTTGAAGGCCAAGTCCGTGCGCGGTGACGGCGTGTTCGGCAAGGTCAGCTACGTGCAGCGCCTCTCGACCAAGGGTGGCGTCGCCCCTGGTGGCGCATGTCAGGAAGGCGCCCAGACGTCCGTGCACTACGAGGCGCTCTACGCCTTCTCCGCACCCGCTCGCTGAACCAGCGCCACCACGGCGGCGACGATCATCGTGATGCCGACGACCCACAACCCGGTCTTCTGCGTCCCGGTGAGGTCACGCAGCCACCCGGTGACGTAGGGGGCGACGAAGCCGCTCACGTTGCCCAGCGAGTTGATCAACGCGATCCCCGCGGCCGCTGCCGTGCCACCCAGGAAACTGGTCGGTAGCGCCCAGAACGTCGGCAGGGCGGCACAAACGCCGATCGCGCAGACGCTGACCGCGACCATCGCCGCGACGGGGTTGCTGAGGTAGAGCGCGCACGGGATCGCCGCCCCGCCGAGCAACATCGGCGCGGCGACGTGCCACTTCCGTTCCCCGGTGCGGTCTCCATGCCTGGCCCACAGGATCATGGCGACCGCACCGAGGACGTACGGGATCGCGTTGATCAGCCCGCGCTCGACGGTGTTCGCTCCCGGCGCCAGTCCCTTGATGATCGTCGGCAGGAAGAACCCCAGCGTGTACAGCCCGTACACGATCCCGAAGTACACGAAGCTCAACGCCAGGATCCGCGGGTGTGTGAGCGCTTTCTTGAGCGGCCAGTGTTCCTTCTTCGGTTCTTCCAGGGCGGTCTCCGGCTTGTCCGGCAGCCAGAACCACGTCACGAACGCCAGCGCGATCGCCGGCAGCCCCTCGATCAGGAACATCGTGCGCCAGTCCGTGACCTGGATCAGCCACCCGCTGAGCGTCGACCCGAGCGCCGTCGAGATCGGCACCGCCACCATGAACAGCGCGACGATCCGCGCCCGGTCCTTCTCCGGGAACCAGTACGTCAGGTACAGGATGATGCCGGGGAAGAACCCGGCCTCCGCCACCCCGAGCAGGAACCGCAGCGCGATCAGCACCGTGCCGTTGGGCACGAACGCCATCGCGCTCGCCACGATCCCCCAGCTGATCATGATCCGCGCGATCCACCTGCGCGCCCCGAACTTGTGCAGCGCCAGGTTGCTCGGCACCTCCAGGATCAGGTAGCCGATGAAGAACACCCCGGACGCGAGCCCGAACGCGGTCGCGCTGAGCTTGAGCTCCTCGGACATCCCGTTGGGCCCGGCGAACCCGATGTTGACCCGGTCCAGGTAGTTGATGAAGTAGAGCAGGCACAAGTACGGCAGGATCAATTTCCGAGGCACGTTACGGTTCCCCCATGAGTGATCGTCCGGTCGCCCTCGTCACCGGGGCATCCAGCGGAATCGGCTCGGCCATCGCCCGCAGTCTGGCCCCAACCCACGACCTGCTGCTAGGCGGACGCGACGAAACGTCCCTGTCTCTGCTGGCAGCGGAACTCCCGGGCGCCACCGCCTGGCCCTTCGACCTCACCAACGCGGCCTCCGCCGACCTCGGCCCCTTGTCCCGCCTGGACGTGCTCGTCCACAGCGCCGGCATCGCCCTGCTCGGCCCGCTGTCCGAGGCCTCCCCCGCTGACTGGCGGCAGACCTTCGAGGTGAACGTGTTCGCCGTGGCCGAGCTGACCAACCTGCTGCTTCCTCAACTGCGAGCCGCGTCAGGCCACGTCGTGTTGATCAACTCGGGCGCTGGCCGCAACGCCAACCCGGGCTGGGGTGTCTACGCGGCCTCGAAGTTCGCCCTCCGCGCCTACGCCGACGCCCTGCGAGCCGACGAGCCGTCGTTGCGCGTCACCTCGGTCTATCCCGGCCGGACCGCCACGCCGATGCAGGAGGAGGTGCGGCGCCAGGAGGGCGGCGACTACGACGCCACCCAGTACCTGGACCCGGCCTCGGTGGGCCGCGCGGTGGCGTCCGCGGTGCTCGCAACGCCCGACGCCCACATCACCGAGCTGATCGTCCGCCCCCGCCCGCGCTGAGTTGTCCACAGGCTACTCAACAGCCTGTGGTTGGCACGTAACGCACGGTAAAATTGAAATTGGGGGAACCCGGCAGCGCGCCTACTGCTGCGTGCCGCCAACGGCTCCTATGCGCTCCGCAGCCGCAGCCGCAGCCGCAGCCGCAGCCGTCATGCCTGCCGCAGCCGCCGGGCCTACGCCTGCCGCAGCCGCCGCGCCTACGCCTGCCGCAGCCGCTGCGCCTACGCCTGCCGCAGCCGCCGGGCCTACGCCTCCCGTAGCCGTCGAGCCACCGCGGTCACCCCGGCCTGAGCCTCGGCCCGGTCCACCCGAGTGGACTCCCCACCAGCCACGACCTGATCGCCGGCCACCCACACGTCCGTGACCCGCCGCGACCCAGACCCCCACACCAGGTTCGCCAGCAGCTGCGCATCCGGCGCATCCAACCCAGTCGCAAAGGCGGGGTCATCAGCGGCGATGTGCACGACGTCGCCCCACCGCCCGGCCTCCAGAGCCCCGATGTCATCCCGTCCGAGAGCCGCCGCCCCACCCCGAGTGGCCATCAGCAACGCCTGCGCCGCCCCGAGCACCGTCGCGTCCATCGCGGAGACGCGCGCGAACATCGCCGCCAGCCGAGCCTCCTCGAACAGGTCCAGGTCGTCGTTCGACGCCGGTCCGTCCGTGCCGAGGCCCACGTTCACGCCCGCCTGCAGCATCGCCGGCACCCGCGCGATGCCGGAGGCGAGCTTGGCGTTCGAGCCGGGGCAGTGCGCCACGCCGACGCCGTAGGACGCGTACAGCGCGATGTCGTCGTCGGAGAGGTGCACGGAGTGTGCGGACAGGACGCGCCCACCCAGCACATCCGACGCCTTCAACAAGGCAGGTACCGAGCCGTACTCGGCGCGCTGGGCGAGGTCTTCTTCCGGTGACTCGGCGACGTGCACCATCAGCAACGCATCGCGCGCTCGTGCCTCCTCGGCGACGGCTGTCAGCATCGCCGGCGTCAACGTGTAGGCGGAGTGCGGTCCGAAGGCCAGCTCGATCCGCTCGCCGGGGCCGAAGCGCAGGCCGTCCGCGTCGATCCACCTGGTGATCTCGTCGGTCAGCGACTGCCACGACAGGCCGGGCAGGTCGAGGATCGCCGAGCCGAACACCACGCGCGACCCGGCGGCCAGGATCGAGGAGACCAGCTCAGGGCCGTGGAAGTACATCTCGGCCGACGTGGTGACGCCGTGCCGCAGCATCTCCACGGCACCCAGCAACATCCCGGCTCCGACGTCGGCAGCGGTCATCCGCGCCTCGTTCGGCCACATCTGCTCCTTCAGCCACCGCAGCAGCGGCAGGTCGGAGCCCAGGCCGCGCAGCACCGTCATCGGGCTGTGCGCGTGCGTGTTCACCAGGCCGGGCAGCAGGATTCCCGACAACGAGCGGACCTCGCCGGCAAAAGCAGGAGCCGAAGCAGCCTCACCCACATAGGTGATTCGACCGTCGACCACGTCCACGACGGCATCCCGCAACACGGAGCAGGAAGGGTCGCAGGGCAGGACAACCGGGGCGTGCAGACGCAGTGACATGCGGAGAATCCTGCCATTGTGATGCCGATCACAAGCACGCATGCATCCGCAACGAGTGGGAATCCTGCCTCCGTCGGGTGCGGACCGACCCCCAGGGTCCGCCCCGACCAAAAACTTCTCCCTGACCAAAGGGCTCGCCGAGCACGAACCGGCGGGCCCTTTGTGCTTCCCGAGCAACCACCACGAGACCAGGGACGTCACATGATCATGTCGAAGAAGCCGTGCACGTCCAGTGGAGACTTCCGGCGCGCGCAGAAGCCCGCCACCCCCAAGCCGCCGACTCGGCGCTGAGTTGGCATGATCACACTCGCACGGGACCGGGCGTGATCATGCGGAGGCATCAGTGGCCGACATCGACCCTCAGAACGACGACCAGTTCAGCGATGCCGAGATGACGCAGGAGTTCGACGTCATCCGCGACGAGCGCTAAGCCAGAGGCAGCTCGGCGCGAACCGTCCACCCAGTCGGTTCGCGTCGGCCTGCGGAGAACCTGCCGCCCAGCAGTTCCACGCGCTCACGCATGCCGACGAGCCCGTAACCCCCAGACCCGCCAACGGGAACACCCGAGGCGACGCCGTCGTCCTCGACCAGGAGCAGCAGCACACCGTCCTCAGAGGACAGCGAAACCTCCACTGAGGACACTGCCGAGGCGTGCTTCTGGGTGTTGGTCAACGACTCCTGCACCAACCGCAGCACCGACCGCGCGAGCTCTTGAGGCACCGCGTCCTGCAGGTCGAACGACAGCCGCACCGGCATCCCGGCTTCGGCAGCCAGTGCGCGCACGTCGTCCATCAACGACGAAGACGCGGCCGGGCCGGAGGATCCACCGTCCCGCATGGTCCCGACCAACCGGCGCATCGCCGTCAAAGCCTCAGTTCCGGAAGCCGCGATCGACGGCAGCACATCGACGTCACGGTTCAGCTGACCGGCCTGCGCGTGCACGACGATCGCCGTCACGTAGTGCGCCACCACGTCGTGCAGCTCTCGCGCCAACGCCATCCGCTCGGCGTTCTGCGCGGCCGCAACGGAAGCAGCCAGTTGAGACGCACGCTCGGCATCGCGAGCCCGGAAGTACAAGCCGGTTCCCACCGACAGCACGAGCAGGACGAACGCGGCGATCGAGAAGTTGAAGGTGTCCGGGCTCCACTCGCGGTACTCGACCGGCGCCACGATCGGCCAGCCCAGCACCTCGGCGACGACCATCGCCGCGATCACCAGCAGGGTGCCGATCACCGAACGGGCGCGAGAGGACTCGCGCACCAGGGTCGCGATGGTGGCCATCGCGGCGCCCGTCATCGCGATGCTCGCCCCGCTCGTGAAGATGTGCAGCTTGATGCTCACACCGAGAAGCCGCATGTAGATGGCGACGCAGGCGATGGCGAAGGCCAGCGCGAGCGCCGCGTCGAACGGTCTGCGGGGTGCCAGCACGGCGATCACGCAGATCACCAGGACACCGGGAACCTGCCACCACCCGGGACCGGTGTTGATGGCGTTGGTCTCCAGCAGGGCGATGGCGGTGAGCGAGAGCGCCAGCGGCCACTGGCGTTTGGCGAGCAACCGCCAGTTCAGTTCCGTGCTCTCCACCCGGTACACGGTAAAGCCGGAAGGCTGATCCCGCGTCCGACTCGGGGCTACCCCGGTATCAGCCAGAAGGCTGAGTGGGCGACCTGCGGAAATACCCTCCCGGCGGATGCCGGATCACGCCCCGGTCACGGACTCTGGAGTAGCAGTCGGGGAAACGGAGGACGCCATGTTGTCAGTTGTGTTCACTTGGGCCGCAGCGGTGGTCGGTCTGCTGGTACTCGCTCTCATGGCCCTGTCGGGCGTGATGATCGACTCCCAGCGCTAGGAAACCGAGCACCAGCGTGTGATGGGGAAGTCAGACGCTGGTCAGGGAATGTTGCTGGCGGAGCAGCTCCGCCAGCCTGCTCGTCGGTTGTGGACGGGTTTCGTCCAACGCGGCCGTGAAGCGCGCCGGAGCACCGGTCCGTGCGCGCGCCGCGGCTGCGGTGTCGAGCCGGAACGCCGGACGTGCGGCGGACGGGCGTTGGCGAGAGCGCAGCCACGCGAGCCGGTGCAACGCTTCGGCGTGGTGGTCCGTGATGGTGACGGAAGCCTTGTCGAACGAGTGCAGCACTGCCGCGTTCAGGTGAACGGTGGCGAGGTCCCGCCACAGCGTGCGTTCGGACGTCGTGTCCAGACCCAACGCGTCGGCGACCTCGCGCGCCACTCCGTACGCACCTTCCTCAGCCAGTGAGCGCGTGCCGATCTCGGCACCCACGAACCAGGAGTTGAACGGCGCCGCCGGGTAGTTCACGCCACCGATCGACAGCTTCATGTTCGAGATCACCGGAACCGCGTGCCAGCGCAGGCCCATCTCGCCGAACCACGGCAGCGTCGGGTGCTCCAGCGGAACCTCGTGCACGATCTCGGACGGCAGCGTGAACAGCCGCGGTCCCTCGTGCTCGGTTTCCACCACCAACGGCAGCAGGTCGAAGCGCGAACGACGAGCCGGCGGCCGCCATCCCATGCCCTGCATGGTTTCCGTGAACTGGGTGTAGCGACGGTCCCCCATCCCGTCGGCGTACCCGGCGTACCGGATCAGCTGCTCGTTCCAGATCACCGGACCGGGCGAGCCGGGCGCGTCCGGCGCGAAAACCGTTACCAGCGGCCGGATTTCACCGCCGTTCGTGGCGAGCCGGAGATGCTCGACGCATTCGCCGGCGACGGCCGCGGCGTTGCGATAGCCGCGCAGATCGCGGACTTTCAGCCGTCGCCACGGCAGACCTGAGGTGCACCAACCAGAATCTCGCAACGCGATCCGCGCGCCGTACGCGAGCTCGTTGGTGGTGTGGCGGTAGGTTCCGGTCTCGGCGATCTCGGCGCGCACCTGGGCGATGCGGGCGGACAGCGAGCCTGCGTCGGAGTGCGCCGCGTGGAACATGCGGACGAACTCCTCCGCAACGGGGAGGACGTCGGGGGTCACGGAGCGAGACGCTAAGGCCGGAACGGCCTCACGCGTCACTGCCACTCGGGGCATTTCGGGTGATCAACACCCGCCACTCCATCGAGTGAACGCTAGACCCACTGTGTTCACTCGATGGGCTTGAGACCTCGATCAGGTGAGGTCGTTCCGCTTGAACATCAGATCGTGCGAAACGCGGTCCTCGTTCACAGCGCGCTGCTCGAACTTCGTGACGGGCCGCCAGTCCGGCCGCGGCGCCCAGCCGTCGTACATGTTGGTCAGCAGACGCTCGCCCGAGCACACCTCGAGCATCTGGTCCGCGTAGTGCTCCCAGTCCGTCGCGAGGTGCAGCACGCCACCCGGCTCCAGCCGCGAAGCCAGCAACGACACGAACTCCGGCTGCACGAGCCGGCGCTTGTGGTGCTTCTTCTTCGGCCACGGGTCCGGGAAGAAGATCCGCACGCCGTGCAACGACGCGGGCGCCACGTGATCCGTGAGCAGGTCGACGGCGTCACCGCGCAGCACCCGCAGGTTGTCGAGCCCGCCTAGGTGCTCGCCGCGCAGCAGCAGCTGGGCGAGTCCGGGCTTGTAGACCTCGACGGCCACGTAGTTCAGCTCCGGTGCGGCGGCCACGAGCTGCGACGTCGTCTCGCCCATGCCGGACCCGATCTCCAGCAGCACGGGCGCGGAACGGCCGAACCACGAGTCGAAGTCCAGCGGCCCCTCTGGCAGCGACTTCACGTCGTTGCCCATCTTCTCCCAGTACGTGTCCCAGGCGCGCTCCTGCCCCACGGTCATGCGCTCGCCGCGCTGGACGAAGCTGACGATGGAACGGGGGAACTCAGGGCTGGTCACGACCGGACAGTCTAGGCAATCAGTTCGATGTCCTCGATCTGAGCACGCAGGTCAGCCACCGTGAAGTCGATGGGCTGTGGACGACCCGGCCCGCGATGCGCCGGCACGAGATCGACAAAGCCCTTGTGACGGTCGGTGAACTGCACCGTTGTCGGTGTGGCAGGCCCGTAGACACCGCTCTCAGACGGCACGAACTCCCAGAAGCCGACCTCGCCGAGGTCGACCCAGGGCACGAACACCCAGCCGGGACGTGACGAGAGCAACTCGCTCACCGCGTCCTCGACGGCGTGACCTGCCGCACGGGAGGGCAGACGACCGCGGTCCAGCGCCCGCAGCCACCAGGGAGCGGGGGCGTCCTCGACGGAACGCACCGCGCGGTACATCGCGAGCACTTCCTTCTCACCGGCGCGGTTCACCCAGGAACGACGCGCTTCCGCAGGGGTGAGGGCGATTTCGGCGGGGTTGGGAGCTTCGAGCGCACCAGCCCATTCAAGACCGAGCATTGCTTCCACACGGACCACTGGCCACCTCCGGCACCGGGATAGCCCAATTGAACTCGAATCCAAACGCCGGTGATGTCCAGAAAGTGCCATTTCATAGCTTGTTAACACCACTCTTACGCAACGTGTGACCCCAGGCACGTTGCGCTGCGGGATGGAAACACGATGTAGCTGACGTGCCCCTGCTTCCCGCGCTCGCCGTGGCGCTGCCGTTGCTGCTCGCCGCGCAGACGATCGAGGAGCAGGAGTGGCACCTCGGCGCACTCGACATCTACTCGGCGCAGGACCAGGCCCGCGGTGACGGCGTGGTCGTCGCGGTGATCGACTCCGGGGTCGACGCCAAGCACCCCGACCTCGCCGGGCGGGTCTTACCCGGCACGGGCTTCGGCAGCTCCAAGGGCACCGACGGCACGACCGACACCGACGGCCACGGCACCGGGATGGCCGCGATCATCGCCGCGACCGGGAAGAACGGCGGTGCGCTCGGCATCGCGCCCGGCGCCAGGATCCTGCCGATCTCCAGCTCCGAGAAGGAGCAGTTCTCGCTCGACGTCGTCGCGGAGAGCATCAGGTGGGCCGCGGACCACGGCGCCAAGGTCATCAACATGTCGCTGGGCTTCTCCAGCTCGATGACGCCGTCGCTGGTCAAGGCCGTGAACTACGCGATCGAGAAGGACGTCGTGCTCGTGGCCGCCACGGGCAACGACGGCAAGGAGGTCTCCGCGCCGGCCAACATCGGGGGTGTGATCGCGGTCGCGGGCACGAACCGCGAGGGCAAGCCGTGGAAGTCCTCCAACGTCGGCGCGGACACGGTGCTCGCGGCACCGGCGGAAGGCATCGTCACGGCGGCGCCGGAAAGCGTCTACGCCAGCGGTTATGCCGAGATGGACGGCACGAGCGCGGCGTCGGCGATCGTGTCCGGAGTCGCGGCGCTGGTCCGGGCGAAGCACCCGGAGATGCCCGCGAAGGACGTCGTCAACGCGTTGATCAAGACCGCCAAGGACATGGCGGAGCCCGGCCGTGACGCCACGACCGGGTTCGGCATGGTCAACCCGATGGGCGCGCTCACCGCACAACTTCCACCGGTGGCACGCAACCCGTTGCTGCCGGAGCCGAAGCCCTCGGCCGCGCAACCGACTCCGACGCTCATGTCCCAACGGCCCGCGCAGCCGGTCGCCGGGATGAAGGACAAGCTGCTGTTCGTCGCCGGTGTCGCGGGAGGAACCGCGCTGATGACGGGCCTGCTGATCGCCTTGCCCGCCATCAGGTCACGCAGACCGAAACCGGTCAGTGCGCGTGATATTCCACCGACTCCTTGGTGAGCTGCATGAAGGCCTCCTCCAGCGACCCGCGCTGAGGGCTGAGCTCGTGCAGCACGATCTGGTTCTCCGCCGCGATCTCACCGATCTGCTGCGCCGGAATGCCGTGCACCACCAGGGCTCCGTCGACGGCGTCCTCGGTGACCGTCGCGTGCGCCACGAGGATGTCGCGCAGCTTCACCGCGTGCGGTGAGCGCACCCGGACGTGGTCCTGGGTGGCGTCGGCGATGAACTGCTCGGTGGTGGTCTGCGAGATCAGCCGGCCCTTGCCGATGACGATGAGGTCCTGGGCGGTCTGCGCCATCTCCGAGAGCAGGTGGCTCGACACGAACACCGTGCGGCCCTCCTCCGCGAGCCGGTGCATGAACTGCCGGATCCAGAGGATGCCCTCCGGGTCGAGGCCGTTGACCGGCTCGTCGAACAGCAGCACCTCGGGGTCGCCGAGCAACGCGCCCGCGATGCCGAGCCGCTGCGACATGCCGAGCGAGAAGCCGCCCGCCTTCTTGTGGGCGACCTCGGTGAGGCCGACGATCTCCAGCACCTCGTTGACCCGGCTGACCGGGATCTTGTTGGAGACCGCCATCCACTTGAGATGCGCGCGAGCGGAACGGTTGGGGTGCACCCACTTCGCGTCGAGCAGCGCGCCGACCTTGCGCAACGGCTGCTTGAGCTCGGAGTAGTACTTGCCGTCGATCGTGACGTCGCCGCCGGTGGGTGTGTCCAGGCCGAGGATCATCCGCATGGTGGTGGACTTGCCCGCGCCGTTCGGGCCGAGGAAGCCCGTGACACGACCGGGCCGGACGGTGAACGACAGGTCGTCGACGGCCTTCGTCTGCCCGTAGTGCTTGCGCAACCGCACTGCCTGGATCATGACCTCTCCCGTGTTCGCTCGAAAGAATGATCGGGAGGTGGGCCGTCCCCCGACGGACGACCCACCTCCCGCTCCCCCTCACTCGGTCACGCGTCGCGCCTCTTGGCGACGATCAGCGCGACCACCAGCAGCGCGACGGCGATACCGGCGTAGTAGCCGAGCGAACCCCACTGGCTCAGCTTGTAGACGACCGCTCCCGCGGCCTCGGACTCGGCCTGGCTCGGCGGGTTGACCGCGAGGAAGTGGTCCGCGTTCATGAACGGCAGCCACGCCTGGATCTTGACGCCGACCTTGGGGATGATCCCGACCAGGTTCTCCAGCAGCATCGACCAGACCAGCAGGATCGCCACGGCACCGGCGGTCTGGCGGACCAGGATCCCGACGGCGACCGCGAGGATCGCGCCGATCGCGAACATCAGGCCGACGCCCGCGACGTTGCGCCACTCCGCGCTGGAGTTGATCGCGAGATCGGCGCTCGGCTTGACGATCTTCGCCATCGCCCACGAGCCGAACGCGACGACCTCACCGATCACCCCGGCCACGACCGCGACCACCGCGGTCTTGGCAACGAGCGCCGACGTGCGGTTCGGCACCGCGAGGAACGTGGCCCGGATCGTGCCGAAGCGGTACTCGGTGGTGACCGCGAGCGCGCCCAGCACCAGCACCACGACCAGCGCGAGCCGGCTGCCGGCCTGCGTGAGGTCGACGCTCACGGTCTCGGCGTTGGCGGCGAGCAGAGCCGAGAAGCCGACGGCCATCGCGATCGCGAGCGCCGCGCACCAGTAGGGCGAACGGGTCGAGAAGAGCTTGATTCTCTCAACGGCCAACAGGGTCATCAGACTCACTTCCCGATCTCTGCGTGGTACTCGACAGCATCGCCGGTCAGCTGCATGAACGCCTCTTCGAGCGAGCCGCGCTGCGGGCTCAGTTCGTGCAGGACAACACCGTTAGCAGCGGCGATGTCACCGATCTGGTCACTCGTTGCACCCGATACGGACAACGCGCCGTCCACGTCGTCACGAACCGTGAAGCCCTTGTCGACGAGCAGCGGGCCGAGCTTGAACAGCTGAGGACTGCGCACGAGCACCGAGTTACCCGTTGAGCGGTCGATGAACTCCGCCGTCGTGCTCTGCGTGATCAGCTTGCCCTTGCCGATCACCACCAGCTCGCTGGCCGTCAGCGCCATCTCGGACAGCAGGTGGCTCGACACCAGGACCGTGCGGCCCTCGGCGGCGAGGTTCTGCATGAACGTGCGGATCCAGAGGATGCCCTCGGGGTCCAGGCCGTTCACCGGCTCGTCGAACAGCAGCACCTTCGGGTCGCCGAGCAGTGCCGCGGCGATCCCCAGCCGCTGCGACATGCCGAGCGAGAACCCACCGGCGTTCTTGCCGGCGACCTGGGTGAGGCCGACGGCGTCGAGCACCTCGCCGACGCGCTTGTCCGGCAGCCCGTTGGACTTGGCGAGCCACCTGAGGTGAGCTCGCGCCGACCGGTTGGGGTGCACCCACTTGGCGTCCAGCAGCGCACCCACCGTCCGCAGTGGACGGTTGAGCTCGGCGTAGGGCTTCCCGTCGATCAGCACGCGGCCAGCCGTCGGTCGGTCGAGCCCGAGGATCATCCGCATCGTGGTGGACTTGCCGGCGCCGTTCGGACCGAGGAATCCGGTCACCCGTCCAGGCTGGACGGTGAACGACAGGTCGTCGACCGCGACCGTCCTGCCGTATCTCTTGGTGAGGCCGATTGCCTCGATCATTGGCTTTCCCCTCTCGGTGACAGGGGAAACTCTCCCGCCAGGAGGGGGTCGGCCACATCGCCCGGCAGTCTGCGACCACCGTCAACTTCAGTCGTGCTGTGCCCCTACCTCAGTCGTAGTTGAATGCTTCCCATGGGTTACACGGAAGCTCCAGACGGCTGGTGGCGCGAGTTCGTCCAGGCCTTGCCCGCGCGCACCGGCAAACTAGCCGTCACCCGCAAGGACGGCAGCCCGCACGTCGCGCCGGTGTGGGTGGACCTCGACGGCCCGGACCTCGTCTTCCTGACCGCCCGCGACACGATCAAGGGCAAGTCGATCCTGCGCGACGGCCGCGTGGCCCTGTGCTTCGACGACGAGACGCCGCCGTTCAACTTCGTGACCATCACCGGCCGTGCGCAGGTCGATGAGGACCCGGAGCAGCTCAAGTACTGGGCCGGCCGCACCGCCGCCCGCTACATGGGCGCCGGCCAGGCCGACGCCTACGCCGAGCGCAACGGCGTGCCCGGCGAGATGGTCATCCGCGTGAAGATCGACAAGGTGGTCGCCAAGAACAACATCTCGGACTAGTCGCCGACGGTGGCGAGCGGGTCCACGCCGTAGTTGAGCGCGTACCCGTTCTCCACCCCGACGAGCAGCTCCACCACCTCGAAGTAGGTGTCCCAGAACGGCGTCTCCCGCAACGCCTCCACGAGCAGCTGGTACGACTCGTGGTCGCGCGCCTCCCACATCCAGACGTCGGTGACTTTCGCGCCGTAGAACTCGGTGTCGTAGTAGCGAGAGCGCACGCCCTCGATGTCCTTCAGCATCGGCAGGATCTCGGTCTCGAACGCCCGCATGCGGTCCGGCACCGCCAGGGACAGCCACTTCGGTGTGGTCTTGATGAGCATGAACGCGGTCAGCTTGGGCTCGAATGTCATGTCACAGACGCTATGGACCAGCAAGTATTCCGTGCCACGCAACTTTGACAAAGCAGAGTTGCGTACGGTGCAAACATGCCGGAACTGCTCGACCTGAACCTCCTCCGCGTGTTCGACGCCGTGATCCAGGACGGCAGCGTCACCGCGGCCGCCGAGCGGCTGCACCTGTCCATCCCCGCCACGAGCAGGGCACTTGCGAGGCTGCGGCGTGCGATGGACGACCCGATCCTCGTGCGTGCCGGCCGAGGTCTGGCGCCTACGCCGTTCGCGTTGCGGATCGCGCCGCGGGTGCGGTCTCTGCTGGACGAGGCGTCGGCGTTGGTCAACGACGAAGAACTCGACGTGGCCCAGCTGCGCAGAACGTTCACCATCCGGGTCGGCGACGGCGTGGTGACGCCGCTGGTGAGCGTGGTGGCCGAAACAGCACCCCAAGTCACCCTGCGGTTCGTGGCCGAGGGCGACGAGAGCGTCGGGCCGCTCCGGGACGGCACCGTCGACCTGGACCTCGGCGCCGGCACGGACACAGACGCCGACATCAGGTCCGAGGTGCTGTTCAACGAACGGATGGTCGGCGTCGTCCGCTCAGACCACCCGCTGAAGAGGCCCACGCTCAAGCAGCTCTGCAAGTACCCGCACGTCAGCGTCTCCCGCAGAGGCCGCGCACACGGACCGTTGGACGTGGCGCTGCAAGCCCAAGGCCTGCAACGCCACGTCGGCGCGGTCGTACCGTTCTACGCGGCTGCCGCGGCGCTGGTCGCCTCGACCGACCACATAGGACTGATCCCGCAACGTCTTGCCGAGGAACACCGGAGAACTCTCCGCTGGTTCCCGATCAACGCGGACCTGCCGGAGGTCGAGGTGCGCATGCACTGGCACGCCCGCCTCGACGCCGACCCCGCCCAGCGCTGGCTTCGAGACGTGGTCAGAAGAACTGTGAAAGTGCTTGCGCCGCACCGTCTTCCAGCACGGTAGCCGTCACGGAGTCAGCCGCTGCCTGCACGGTCGCCGGTGCCTGTCCCATCGCGATGCCGACCGCCGCCCACCGCAGCATCTCCACGTCGTTGGACCCGTCGCCGATCGCCAAGGTGTCGTCGGCCGAAACTCCCAGCGACACGCGCAGTTCCTCCAGCGCCGAGCCCTTCGTGACATCCGGAGGCACGGCAGTCAACCACGGTTCGGTGTGGTCGACGGTCCACGAAACGCCCGGCAGCTCCAGTTCGCGCACCGCGAAGGCCAGTTCGGCGGGAGTGCGGTCGTGCCAGCGCATCACCAGCCGCGGGGTCGGCACAGCCGCGATCTCGTCGAAGGAAGCAGAAGTCGTCACGCCCCACAGGTCATTCGGCAGGAACTGGCCGAGCGAGAGGTTGCCGACGCCGGTCTGCTCCACCGCGAACACGGCGCCCGGCAGCAACGCCGAAAGGGTCTTGATCGTCGGGCCGGGCTCGAACGTCGTCCGCTTGGTGATCTCGTCGCGCGCCGGGTCCCACCACACCGCGCCGTTCGAGCACAGCGCCAGCGAGACGGGAACCTGTGGTGCGATCGGGGTGGTGCCGATCAGGCTGCGGCCGGTGCAGAGCACGACGTGCGCGCCGTGATCAGCGGCACGAGCCACGGCCGCCTGCACAGCGGGCGAGATGTCGTTCGAGCCGACGTGGGTCAGGGTTCCGTCGATGTCCAGGGCGACGAGGCGCGGTCTCCAGTTCACGTGACGCCACCCTATGCGAAGGTTAGTGAATTGTGGTTCACTAACGAGGTGGCAAGGCCGAGAACCATCTCCGACGAACGGATTTTGCAAGCGACCGCGACGGTCATCGACCGGCGCGGCCCGGGGTTCACGGTCGCGGACGTGGCTGCGGAGGCCGGGGTGTCGGTCGGCGCGGTGGCCAAGCGGTTCGGGTCGAAGAGCGGCCTGCTGCAAGCGCTCACCAAGGCCGGCACTGAAGAAGTCAAGAACCGGATGCGCGAGGCGGGCACGGTCAGGGAAGCGCTGCTGACCTGGTTCGACCGGCTCGCCGATCCGGCCACGGCCACGAACAACCTGGCGCAGCTGGGCGTCGACCTCATCGACCCCGAGCTGCGAGCGCTGCTGGCGCGGCACTACGCGGTGCTGGAGTCGGAGCTGGAGGTGCTGTGCGCGGCGGAGGACCTGCCGCCGAACGCCGCGAGAGTGCTGGCCGCGCTGGTGTACGGGATCGCGATGGACTGGTCGATCAGGCCGCGCGGTGAGTTGTTGGCACGCATGGAGGAAGACATCGATCTGGTGCTGAAGGGAATGCGCTGATGGCGACTTGGGCCGAGTTCGCAGCCGAGCAGCCCGACCTGGCCGCGTTCGCGCAGGCCAGGTTCGCGGCGGACCGGCACGCGTTGGTCGCGACCTTGCGCAAGGACGGCTCGCCGCGGATCAGCGGTGTGGAGCCGGACTTCACGCGCGGCGAGCTGTGGATGGGCATGATGCTCGACTCGCTGAAGTCGCGCGATCTGCGGAGAGACCCGCGATTCTCGTTGCACTGCAACACGACCACGGCCTCGATGACCGCGGCGGGTGACGCGAAGATCAGCGGGACCGCCGAGTTCTGGACGGAGAAGGACGACTACCTCAAGGACCTCTACGACCGCACCGGGTGGATGCCGGAGGGCGGCGAGCTCGACCTGTTCCGGTGCGACGTCACCGAGGTCGTGTCGATCACCGTCGAGGGCGACGAGATGGTGGTCGTGTCCTGGCACGAAGGAAGGGGGATTCGGCGTGTCGCGAAGAAGTGAGCCCGACCTGAGCGGCAAGGTCGCGGTCGTCACCGGCGCCACGAGAGGTGCGGGCCGGGCGATCGCGGTCGAGCTGGGCGCGGCCGGTGCGACCGTGTACGCGGCCGGCCGCACGACGCGCACTCAGCAGTCCGAGGTCGGTCGTGCCGAGACGATCGAGGGCACCGCGGAGCTGGTGACGAAAGCCGGTGGCAAGGGCATCGCGGTCCGCTGCGACTTCACCGATCCGTCCGATGTGGACGCTCTCGCGGCGAAGATCGACAAGCTCGACATCTTCGTGGACAACGCGTGGGGTGGCGAGAACCTCGTCGAGTGGGGCAAGTTCTGGGAGCACGACCTCGACCGGCAGCTGCACATGTGGCGCAACGGCGTCGAGACGCACCTCGTGGCGCTGCACAAGCTGATGCCACTGGTGATCCAGTCCGACGACGGGCTCGTGGTCGAGGTGACCGACGGCGAGGACGGCGAGGCGTACTTCGTGAACCTCACCTACGACGCGGTGAAGAACACCGTGCGCCGCTTCGGCGAGGTGCTCGCGAAGGACCTGAAGGACGTCCCGAACGTGACCGCGCTCGCCGTCACACCAGGCTTTCTGCGGTCCGAGCAGATGTTGGAGACGTTCGGCGTGACCGAGGCCAACTGGCGCGACGCGGTCGAGAAAGTCCCCGACTACGCGATCTCCGAGACACCGCACTACCTCGGCCGAGGCATCGCGCACCTGGCCGCCGACCCCGGCCGCAAGAGGTTCGCGGGCCAGTGCCTGTCGTCGTGGAAGCTCAAGCGCGAGTACGGCTTCACCGACCTCGACGGCACACAGCCCGACTGGGGTCGCTGGTGGGACGACGTGGTGAAGCCGCGAATCGCCGGCAGGACGGTGGCAGCCGACCCGGCGGACTACCGCTAGGCGTCACCTGGGCGGACGAGACCGGTCTCGTAGGCCAGCACCACGGCCTGCACCCGGTCTCGCAGCTCCAGCTTGGCGAGGATCCTTCCGACGTGCGTCTTCACCGTCGCCTCTGACAGGAACAGCTTGCGGGCGATCTCCGTGTTGGACAGGCCCTTCGCGATCAGCACGAGCACCTCGCGCTCGCGTTCGGTCAGCACGTCCAGCACGGTGGCGTCGCGCAGCTCACCACCGCCGTCGCCGAGGAACCGGCCCAGCAGCCGCTTGGTGACCGACGGCGAGACCACCGCGTCACCCGAGGCCACCGCACGCAGCGCCGACACCAGGTCGGCCGGTGGCGTGTCCTTCAGCAGGAACCCGCTGGCACCGTTGCGAAGTGCGGACAACGCGTACTCGTCCATGTCGAACGTGGTCATGACCAGCACCTTGGCGGTGTCGGCCGCGGCGATCCGCTTGGTCGCCTCCACCCCGTCCAGCACCGGCATGCGGACGTCCATCAGCACGACGTCGGGGCGCAGCTTGTCGGCCATCTGCACCGCGTCGAGACCGTCCGCGGCCTCACCGACGACGTCGATGTCCTCCTGCGCCCCCAGCACCATGCGGAAGCCCATGCGCATGAGTTCCTGGTCGTCGACCAGCAGCACCCGAATCACTCGATCACCCTATGCGGCTATCGGGAAGCTCGCCCGCACGCGCCAGCCCCCGCCGGGGTTGGGGCCTGCCTCGAACTCGCCACCCAGCACCGCAGCCCTTTCTCTCATGCCGATCAGTCCGTTGCCACCGGACACCTTGACCACGTCGTGCGGTGTGCCGAAGCCGTTGTCGATCACTTCGAGCCGGAGCTCCTCCGGCGAGCGGGCGAGCCGCACCACGGCGGTCGTGCCCGATCCGGCGTGCTTGATGGTGTTGGTCAGCGCTTCCTGCACGATCCGGTACACGCTCAGGCCGACGCCGACGGGCAGGTCGTCCACGTCGCCGGTGATCTCCAGCCGGACCGGGACGCCGGCCGCGCGGGTGTTCTCGGCGAGCTCGACCACGCCGCGCGCGTCGGGCTGCGGGGCCCACTGCGTCTCGGCGTCCTCGCTGCGCAGCACGCCCAGCAGGCGTCGCATCTCGGTCAGCGCCTGGCGGCCGGTGTCCGCGATCGTGCGGACCGCGTTCTCCGCGACCTCCGGCTGTGACCTGATCGTGTAAGCCGCGCCGTCCGCGTGCACGATCATGACGCTCACCGCGTGCGCGACCACGTCGTGCAGCTCACGGGCTATCCGGGACCGCTCCTCGCCGACCGCGATCTTGGCCTGCTGGTCGAGACCGGTCTCCAGCAGCTTGAGCCGTTGCTCCATCTCGCTCTGGTACGCGCGGCGAGCCCCGATGAACTCGCCCATCGCCCAGCTGAAGCCGAAGATCACGAAGACCATGAACACCAGGAACACGGCCTGGATCTCGCCGACCTGGAAGACCGCCCACAGCAGCGTGCCCGCGAGCAGCCAGCCCGAGTAGATCAACGCCGACTTGCGGCCGATGTACGCGACGAGCGTGTACAGGGCGATGGCCAGCGCGAAGTCCGACATCCGCGCCGGTATGCCGCTCTCGCCGCCGTGTGTGAAGAGCTGCAGGAACGCGCCCGCGAGGATCAGGTAGCTGGTGCCGAGCGGGTGGTAGCGGCGGAACGGCAGCGGCCCGAGCATCAGCAGTGTGACGGCCAGGAACGCGGAGAACGACACGCCGCGGTCGGCCGCGCTGACGGCGAACCCCATGTCGAAGATCAGCAGAATTCCGGCGATCAGGGAGTCCCCGAACGCCGGGTGAGCCTTCATCCACAGGCTGAACCTCCGCACCCGACAAGGTTAGGTGCGGTTCGAACTTTCGCGCGTCGCGCCACGGAATGACTCAGCGTACGACTTCAGTGTGAGTTATTGTGTCGAGGGGTTGATACAAAGGTCAAGGGGGCACGCATGCTGTACGACGCTCTGTGGGCCGCGGGCGTAGGCCTGTTCCTGCTGCTGGCGCTCTGGCCCACCCGGTCGACCGGCAAGCGGTTGCTGAAGAGCTGGCGGGTGAAGGATCCGACGTCCGTGCAGATCGAGGACGCGATCCGCTACCTGAAGCGGCGGCGGTTCCTCTATCCGTGGATCTTCGTGGGGCTCACGTTCGTGCCTCTCGGAAGCGGTCGTGGCGTCGGGTCGTTCGCGGCGATCGTGCTCGGCGGCACGCTGCTCGCCGAGCTGATCGCGACGCAGCTGCATCGCGAGGGGTCACAGAGGGTGGCGACGCTCACACCGCGCGGCCTGTTCGACATCGCCTCTCAGTACGTGCTGATCTCGTACGCGGCGATCGTGGCGATCGGGGTCGTCATCCTGGTCGTCGACCTGAGGATCGGGCAGCTGCCCGCGCTCGTCGTGTCCGTCGGCGCGGTGGCACTGGTCACCTGGGCCGCCGTCGCCCGGCCCGCCGACGGTGACGAGGAGGTCGACCGGGCGCTGCGCACTCGCAGCGTGCACGTGTCGGCCGGCCTCGGTGCGGCCGTGGTCGGCGCACTGGTCGGCGGGGGCTTCGGCTTCTTCTGCGTTCTGGCCTGGGTGGCGATGGCCAACACGAACTACGTGTCCAAGAAGATCTTCTGGTGACAGCACCCAGAATCGTCGTCGATCTCGAGAACGGAGTCGCGCCCTGGCGCCAGGTTCGTGACCAGCTGGTGCGGTTGATCAGCGGTGGTGTGCTGCCCGTGGGGTCCCGTTTGCCGACCATCCGGCAGCTCGCCGCCGACCTGGGGCTCGCCGCGGGAACGGTCGCGCGGGCGTACCGCGAGCTGGAGACCGAAGGCGTGCTCACGACAGGACGAAGGCAGGGCACCGTGGTGGCTGCCCTGCCTTCGCATGCACCGGACCCGCTCTCCGCCGCCGCGGCGGAGTTCGTCGCCGTAGCTCGGTCGCTCGGCGCCAGCGAGGGGGAGGCGCTGAACGCCGTGCGTGCCCGTTACGGGGCTGAGTAAGGCGACTCGATCTTGGGTGCGGGTCGCGGTTCGCCCACGTGAGCGTGCCGCTCTTCGTAGATCCGGTGTTCTTCGGCCATCTGGTCCGCGAGTTGCTGCTGCATCTGGCGATCCCGAATCCTGGCCAGGATCGCCATGGTGACGCCGTGAGCCAGTGCCAGCAGCAACAGCACCACGCCCAGCTTCACGACCACGTTCTTCACCGGGTCACCCGTGTCGATCTCGATGATCGACACCAGTGCCAGCAGCCCTAGCACGACGAGGTGGAACAGCACGGCGGTGAGCTTCATCATGCCGCCGACCTGTTCGTCGTCGTACGCAGCGCGCTTGAGATAACCCTTGCCGCTGCGGTAGATCAGCTGGCCGTCAACGACGACCAGGACGATCCCCAGCACCAGGAACGTCACGTAGCTGTCACCCATGTGGTGTGGCTACCCGCGCACGCACGCGTACAAACCGTGGCACGATCAGTGCCCGTGACGGCGTTGCAAGGACAACAACTGGCCGGACCGCTGTGCGCGGCCGTGGCCAACTTGTGTGTTGCCTTGCAACCACAGGTTTCCCCGCAGACGGCCGCCGGGTTCCAGGAAGTGCTGCGCCGCTTGCACGCTCCGCTGCAGGTCGCGGTGGCCGGGCGGATCAAGTCGGGCAAGTCGACGCTGGTCAACGCGTTGATCGGGCGACGGGTGGCGCCCACCGACGTCGGCGAGTGCACCCGGCTCGTGACGCGCTATCAGTACGGAACTGTCGACCGCATCGAAGTCGTGCTGCGGGACGGACGACGACAGGTGCTGCCGTTCGACGCGCAGGGCATGATCCCCGCTTCGCTTGGCGTGGAAGGCGTTTCGCACATCGAGGCATACCTGACGAACGCAGTGCTGCGCGACTTCACCGTCATCGACACCCCTGGGCTCGGGTCGCTGGACGCCGCTTCGGTCGCGCGCACCGAGGAACTGCTGGATCCCGTGTCGCGCAACGCCGTCGCGGGGGCGGAGGCCGTTCTCTACGTCGTGACGCAGGGCGTGCGGGCCGATGATCATTCGACGCTGGCCGCGTTCACCGCCGCCACCGCCTCCCGCGAGGCCGGGCCGGTCAACGCCATCGCCGCGTTGAACAAGGTCGACGCCGTGGCGCCGGAAACCGTCGAGGGCTCGGACGGGGACGTGTGGCGGGCAGCGGAGATCCTGGCGGGGAAACAGGCTCAGCTGCTCAAGCCGCGGGTCGCGGACGTGCTGCCGGTGATCAGCCTGCTCGCCGAGTCCGCGGAGACCGGGGAGTTCACCTCGGCCGACGCGGAGGCGTTGCGGCAGCTGGCGGCTTTGGACGCCGACACCCGCACGATGATGCTGATGTCCGGCGACCTCTTCACGTCGTGGGACTGCGAGGTTCCGGCGGGTGTGCGGTCGCGGTTGCTGGAGAAGCTGGACCTGTACGGCATCGGTCGCGCGTTGGCGGCGCTGGACGCCGAACCTTCGCTCGCCGCTGGTGCGCTCCGGCGCGTGCTGTTCGACGCCTCCGGGTTCGCGGCGGTCCGCGGCCGGCTCGACGCGGTGTTCCGGGCTCGGGCCGACGGCATCAAGGCGGCGGCCGCGCTCGCGTCCGTCACCTCGCTGGCCTCGGGTGAACCCGGCGAACGGCAGCGCGTGCACGATGCGATCGAGGTGTTGCTCGCTCGTCCCGAAGCTCACCAGCTGCGGCTCCTGGAGGCGTTGACGCTGGTGTCGTCCGGCGCGGTGACGCTGGCGCCGGACCTGACCGAGGAGGTGCTGCGCGTCGGCAGCACCCCGGACGTGCCCGCCCAGCTCGGCCTGACCGGCCGGCCGCTGCCTGAGCTGGTCGCGTATTCGCTGGAACGCGCCGGCTGGTGGCGTTCGTTCGCCTCGTTCGGCGCGACACCGGCGCAGGCTCGGGTTGCGCACGTCGTCCACCGGGCGTACTTCCTCATCTGGCAGCAACTACGTGCTGGGGGGCACCGATGAGCGGGAACGGAACCGATCCGGCCGGCGTGGCGTCGGACGACGGTGTGGAGACCATTGCCGACGAGCTGCTCGACCAGGCGCTGGCCGAACGCCGCGCGCTGGTCCAGCTGTGCCTGTACGCGCTGGACCGAGCCAGCTCGGGTGTGGTCCAGCGGATCGAGGAAGGCCTCTCGACCATAGGGGTCGTGGCCGTCCGCGCCGATGGTGAGCGCTTCGACCCGTCGTTGCACGAGGCCGGTGGCACTGTGCCGACGGATGATCTGGCGTTGCAGGGCCTGGTCGCGGAGACCGAGGTGCCTGGTTTCCGCGACCGCGGCCGCGTGCTGCGGGCTCCGATCGTGACGGTCTACACGTCCCGATGAGCACACTTCCGCAGACAGTCCGCCAGACGCGCGAACGCCTCACCTCTCTCGTGCGCGAGCTCGACCCCGTGCTCGCCGACTGGGTGACTCGTCGTGCGGCTCCCGAGATGTCGTCGGTCGTGATCGTCGGCGAGACGAACCGCGGCAAGTCCTCACTGGTCAACGCTCTGCTGGCCACTCCGGGCCTCTCGCCGGTGGACGCCGATGTCGCCACCTCGACCTACCTGGTGTTCCAGCACGGCTCGTCCTGGGCCTCGCGCGCCTGTTATCCGGGCCTGCTCGCCCCGGTGACGTTCCCGCTGCCCGCCCTGATCAACTGGGTCTCGGCCGCGCACGACCTGCCTCCCGGTGAGCTCCCGCCGCGCTACGTCGAGGTCGACGCGCCGATCCCGTTGCTGGAGCGCATGTCCGTTGTGGACACTCCGGGCGTCGGCGGTCTTGAGTCCGTGCACGGCGAACTGGCCCTGGAAGCCGTCACGTCCGCCACCGCCCTGGTCTTCGTGGTCGACGCCTCGTCGCCGTTCACCCGCGGCGAGCTGGACTTCCTCAAGCGCGTGGGCGACCGCGTGGAAACCGTCGTCTTCGCCCTGACCAAGACCGACCAGTACCGAGGCTGGCGCCAGGTGCTCGACGCGGACATCGCCCTGCTGGCCGAACACGCCCCGCGCTTCGCCGACGCCGTCTTCTACCCGGTGTCCTCGCGCATGTTCGAGATGGCTTCGCAGGCCCCGAACCCGGACGCCGCCGCGATGCTCCGCGAACGTTCCGGCATCGCCTCCCTGCAGACTTCCTTGCAGGAGTTGGTGGCCGGTCGCGCCGGCATGCTCGCCGAGGCCAACGCCCTGCGCGCGCTCTCGACAGTGCTGGACGAGCTGACGGTCCGCCTCGAACAGGAGAAGCGCGCTCTGTCCGTTGGCGAAGACGAAGCGGCCGTTCTGCGCGCCCGCCGCGAGGAACTGCAAACCGAACGCCGCTCCTCGACCCGAGGCTGGCAGGTCCGCCTGCGCGGCGAGATCCAACGCGCCCGCGTGGAGAACTCCCACGAGATCTCCCGTCAGATGCGCGACCTGCAGACCTGGTACCGCCAGGCCATCGACGCGGCCGACCGGACCGCGCTGGCCTCGTTGCCCCAACAGGTCGACACGGGCCTGCAGGTCGTCTCGGGCCGCATCTCGACCGCCCTGTCCGCCCGCCTGTCCCAGCTGACCGACGTGGTCCTGGCCACCCTGTTCTCCCCAGCGGAACTGACCATGATCCGCGGCCAGTTCGCCCGCGGCGAGCAGCCACCGGTCATCTTGCGCCCCAAGGAGAAGCGCCCGCCCACAGCCGAGGACAAACTCCTGGTGTTCATGGGTGTGTCCGGCGGCCTGGGCGCGGGCAAGCTCGCCGTGATGCCCCTGGCGGGCCTCGGTATCGCCGTGCTGAACCCGATCGTCCTTCCGGTGACCATCGCCCTGGGCCTCGGCGCGGGCTGGTGGATGGCCCGCACCCGAACCCACACGGCCGAAAAGCAGCACGTCAAGCAATGGCTCTCCGACGCCATCGCCGACGCTCGCTCCACAGTGGACCAACTGGCGGCCGAACAGCTCATCGAAGCCGAGCAGGCCTTGTCGCTGGCGTTGGACGAAGCCCTCGCCAAGCGCATCGAGGCCATCGAGGCCGAACTGCGCGAGGTCGACAAGGCGTTGCGCATGGAAGCGGGCGAGCGGGGCCGCGAACTGCAGTCCGTGACCCGGCAGCTGGCCGAGGTCGAGCAGGGCCGCGCCAAGGCCGAGGAACTCCTGGCGCGAATTCGATCCGTTCGCGACCGGGCCTGAAAGACCATCAACGAGCGGTCCGCGCGGGGGTTACGGCTCGCCGTGGAGATCGTTCAAACTTAATTGAGTACTGCTCATTTTGCCTGCTCAAAGCGCTGTTGTCGAGGCAACTTAATTGCGTGTGTCCGGACATGCACTGGTACAAAACATTTGCGGCCAATTCTAGTTCACCGGCTCGTCACGAATCGGGAATGCCGGTTAATTCGCCACTGATTCTCTTTTGAATCATGAAGCTGCAGCGAGACCAGGTGGTGGCGGCGTCCCTCGTGGGCACCGTCGTCGTCGTGCTCGGGTTCGCATCGGGCCTCGGGCGCGCCCCTCAGTCGCAGAACTCGGTCAGCCAGCCGAAACCAGCGTTGACGTCGACGACGCCGCCCGTGCAGACCCATCAACCGGCGAACTACGTGCCCCAGCCGGTGGCGCACAACCCCGCCCCGGCCGCCCATCAACCCGCGGGGCCGCACGTTCCGGCGCCTGAGCATCCGCATCCGAGTACGCCTCCGACCACGACGAGGCCCCCGGCCACGACGCCACCGACGACTTCCACGCCGCCCGGCAAGCCCTGTGACGCCGGTGCGATCACGAAGTTGCTGCGTTCGCTCGGGTTGCTCGCGTCGCCCGGCGAGCTGCCGATCGTGTCCGAGCTGCCGGACGGGACGAAGAAGGCCGAGCGTCTGTCCCTTGTGGAGCTTCCACTGCTCGGCGATCCCGTCAAGCTGCTCGACGACCTGCTGGGGACGACGTGCTCGCTCGTTGTGGACGAGCGGACCGACGAGGTCACCGCGCTGCTGGGCACGCCATGAGCGAGGCGGCGAGGTCGTGGTTCCTGTTCGCCAGGGCGTTCGACTACCTCGGCACGACGCTCGTCATCGGCGGGCTGGCCTTCGTCGCCTTCCTGTGGCCCGAGGGCGCGGACAGCGGCCGAAGCCGGCGACTGCTCGCGTTCGGCTGGCTGTGCGGCTTCGCGGGCACCGTCGCGAGCCTCGCCTTCGACGCCGCCTGGGTCGCGGGCCGGCCGCCGTCCGCGGTGTTCGACTGGTCGGTGCTGGTTCCGCTGTTCGACGCCCCGTTCGGCCGGGTGTGGTTCGCCCGCATCTTGTTGTGGGTGCTGGCACTGGTCGTGCTTGCCGACCTGACCCGGCGTGGCGCGCGGGCCGCGAGGTCGTGGTCGTGGCGCGTCGGTGCGGGTGCGATCGCGCTCGGTGTGTTGCGCACCAACGGGATGACCGGCCACGTCCTCGACCTGCCCGGCTGGAGCCAGGCCGTCGTCTTCCTCCACCTGCTGGTGGTCTGCGTCTGGGTCGGCGGGCTGCTGGTGTTGCTGCTCGCCGTTCTGCCCGCCCGCGACCGGGAGGTGCTCGCCGCGGTGCTGCCGCGCTACTCGCGGCTCGCGCTGGTCTCCGTCGCGACGCTCACCGTGGCGGGGGTGGTGCTGGCGTGGCAGCTGGTCGGTTCGGTGGACGCGTTGGTGCACACCGGATACGGCCGGCTCCTGCTCGCCAAGCTCGTGCTCTTCGCCCTGCTGCTGCTCCTCGGGTTCGCGAGCAAGACCTGGGTGGACCGGCGGCTGCACGTCGCCGCGACCACCCGCGGGCTCGCACTCTCGGTCACCGCCGAGGCGGTTCTCGCCGTCGCCGTGCTGGGTGTGGCCGCCTTCCTCGTCACGACCGGTCCCGGTCGCTGACCCTGCCAGAGAAAGGGAAGTCCATCGTGGACAAGGGAAACAGGTTCGCCGTGCTGGTCGCGGCACTCGGCATAGCCGGAACCGCGCTGTGTCTGAGCCTGGCCGGCCCTGGCCAGGCAGCTCCGGTCGGCGTCGATCTCGCCGCACAACAGGGCGAGGCCGCGGCGGCGGCCCAGCAGACGGCACAGGCCGTCGAGATCATGGGCTACGCGTTCCAGCCCGCCACGTTGACGATCAACGCGGGTGACACCGTCGTGTGGACGAACCACGACACCGCACCGCACAACGTGGTCGTGACCAACGGGCCGGAGAAGTTCACCTCGCCCACTCTCCAGCAGGGCCAGACCTACAGCTACACCTTCACCAAACCGGGCACGTACTCGTACTACTGCTCGATCCATCCGGACATGAAGGCGTCGGTCACGGTCAGCGGCAGCACCACACCCCCGACGACCACCACACCGCCGTCCACCACCACCCCGCCCACCACGACGCCACCGACAGGCCACCCGACCACGCATCCCTCCCCGACGACGGCACCGCCGACGGGAACGCCCGAGTGCGTCAAGAAGGACGTGCTGGCGCCGTTCATCGCGCATGTGAAGGCGGCGCATCTGGAGACGTCGCCGTTGCAGCAGGTGCAGGACGCGCTGGCGTTCGACAACTACGTCAAGGCGCACACCGTGCTGCTGGAACAGATGCTCGACCCGGCTCTCGGCTCGTCCCTCGACCGTGACGTGCTGGCGCCGTTCATCGCGCACGTGAAGGCGGCACATCTGGAGACGTCGCCGTTGCAGCAGGTGCAGGACGCGCTGGCGTTCGACAACTACATCAAGGCGCACACCGTGCTGATCGAGCAGATGCTCGACCCGGCGTTCAACCAGGCGATCTGCTGATGAAGCGCGGCCTGGCCGGCGTTGTCCTGGCCGCGTTCGCCGTGCTGACCAGTTCCTCCTGGGTCAGCACGGCGGCCGCCGCCGAGACGCACCAGATCCCGATCGCGCGGTACGCCTATGTGCCCGCCACCATGACCGTCCACGTCGGCGACGTCGTGACGTGGACGAACCAGGACGAGGCGTCGCACGACGTCGCGGGCGGCACGTTCCGCTCGCCGATGCTCGCCACGGGGCAGTGGTGGAGCTTCACCTTCACCCAGCCGGGCACCTTCGACTACGTCTGCTCCGTGCACCCGGACATGCGAGCGCAGATCGTCGTCCTCGCCCAGGAGACGACCGCGGCCCCGCCACCACCGGTGCCACAGCCCGTCGTCCAGCAACCCGAGCAGACGACTCCGGTCGCCACGTCGGCACCCGAGACCACGGCCGGGACCACCGCGCCGAGCAACATCTCGGCCGTCGCGGCACCACCTGCGCCGCCGCCGGTGCTGCCACCGATGCTGCTCCTCGCGGGCCTGGTGGCCGCGGTCACGACGCTGTGCCTCCTGGTGATCGGCTCCCGTCCGGACCGCGCTGGATGAGCGCGTGCACCGCCAGGACCAGCAAGGGCACGTAGAGCACGCGATCCGGGCATGTCTGCGTGCAGTGGTTGGCGACGTCATGCGAACTGTCAGTTCGATGCCGCCACTCAGCCGCTCGGACTCACCGCGTTCGTCGCGTCACCGTGCTCAAGAACGCCAGCCAAGCACCGGTGGACACACCAAGGCGAGGACCATCAGGGTTCTTGGAGTCCCGGACGCCGACGACATCGCCGAACCGAACCTCCACGCAGGCGCCGCCATCACCAGAGCTGTGGCTGCTCTTGATCCACCCGATCAACTACGAGCTCCTTGCGAGAAAGTCGAGCAACATCGTTCTGGAGTCCCGCGGGCTCAGGGCGATGTCGGCAACTCCCTCGAAGAGGTTCCGCATCCGCTCCGTGGGGGCCGGCTGATCGTAGTAGATCGGCGGACCGTAAAGGCTCGTGGCATAGGCGATCGGCGCCGCTGTGTCGTACTCCAGCGAAACGAGCCCACCACCGAGTCCCGGATTGTCGGGAGTGTCCAGCGCGATCACGCGGATGCTGAGAACCGGGTGCTGTTCTTGCAGCTGGAGCAGGTGCAACACCTGTTCGCGCATGACCGACGCGTCTCCGACGACGTGCAGCAGAGCGTCCTCGGTGAAGATGACGTCGATGGACTCCGCTTTCCCGACGGACAGGACCTGCTGCTGAAGATTGCGCCGGAACGCGATTCGCTCGGTCGTCTCCTCGTCGGGCCGCAGCGAGCTCCCCGCCCGGTGGATTCCGGTGACGTAGCTCGGCGACTGGACCAGGCCGGGGATGATGCCGCATTCGTACCAGCTGATTCGTTGTGCGGCCGCCAGCAGGTCCATGAAGCGCACGTACGAGTCGGGCAGGGAGTCGAGGTAGCCGAGCCGGGGCTGCCTGCGCCGGCTCGCTCGGCCGAGGGCGAGCACCGTCGCGCGCTCCACTCCGGAGACCCGGTAGAAGTCGAGCAGCCGTGTCAGCTCTTCCGTGCCCAGCGCGCCCTTGCCGTTCTCGACCTGGCTCAGTCGTCCCGCGCTGCGGCCGATCACCTCGGCGGCTTCCTGCTGCGACTTGTCGGCGGCCAGACGGAGGCGGTGGAGCGTGAGTCCCAGCTGGAGGCGCTCCACGGTCTGCCGGGCTTGGCCCACTCGGTTGCCGCCTCTCATTCGCTTAGGCGAGCGACTTTAGTCTCAAGCAAGGCTAAAGTTAAGTCTATATTGGGCGACCTGGGGTGAAGATGAGGTTTCGACCATGGGCGTCAGGCGCGAATGGCTCCTTCACTGCAGCGACAGCTACGCGGACCGGGCGGTCTGCGAGGTCAGCGTGAGTGCCGGAGCGGTGGAGATAACCGGCCCCGACGGCCCGGCGTTCACCCTCGAAGGCGGCGAGATCGCGCAGTTCCGCGCGGCCCTGGACGCTGCCATCGACCAGAGCGAGATCGACCTCCGGGCGGGTCACGCGGTTGGCGGGGGAACCGAACCGGCATAACGTGGGTCATACCGGTACATGAGCAGTAGGAGGTGTGTCCCGGTGTACATCGACGAGAACGGTGCGGCCGACGCCGAGCTGAAGGTCACCGTCGAGGATGAGGAGTACACCGCCGACGTCACCTTCGACCTCGACCACGACGGCACGAACGACTCCGCCGTGGTCGAGACCGACGACGGCGGTCACCTCGCGTTCACCGACACGAACGGCGACGGCGACGCCGATCTGATGAGCACGTTCGACAAGGACGGCAATCTCCTGAGCCAGGCTCGGTTCGAGGAGAATTCCGGCGAGTGGGTTGCCGTCGACCCGAACGACTCAACGCAACAAAAGACTAATTCCGCGCCTCAGCAGACGATTGTCGTGCACACCGACGAAGGCGATCGAAAGGTCGGCCAGGCGACCGAGGACACCGACGGCGACGGCCGGGCGGACACCGCGGTGGTCAAGGACGACGACGGGGACTCCTGGCTGTTCACCGACAAGAACGGTGACGGGCGGGCCGACGTGGCGACCGAGATCACACGATCGGGCGAGGTCACGATGTCGGAACACCGCGGTGACGACTGGGTCGAGGTCGAGCACGGGCACATCGAGGCGGACGGCCGGTACGTGACCGACTCGAAGAGCGGCATTCTGGACGACTCGGACGACTGGCTCGAGGAAGAACGGTTCGAAGGCGTCGTCCGAATCGATTCGACCACCGGGCAGTGGATCAGCCCCAACTAGCTGGTAACGAAACGCAGGTCACAGGCCCCGGTGTGGTGAGAACCGCACCGGGGCCTCTTGTGTTTTTCCCACCTCAAGCGCGCCTTAACGCCGTCCGAGTGCTGAATCGATTCCAGAATCGGTTTTGTGAGGGAAGCGACAGGCTGGGGGTGCTTTACCTGCCATTCACCGGGCTAACCTCGATCCATCCCCTTCCACGCACGCCCGGCCCCACCGGGCGTCTGGAGCTATTCCTGAGGACGACGAAGTCCCCACACCGGACGACCCACGCGTCCTCGGGCAGCCGAGGCGTTCAGTCAGGAGACGAGACGAGATGACGGCAGTGACCATTCCCGGTCTCGAACACGCACCGACCAACCACGCGCGCTTGCTCGCATGGGTTCAGGAAGTCGCTGAGCTGACCTGCCCCGATGAGGTTGTTTGGGCTGACGGGTCCCAGGGCGAATGGGACCGTCTCACGCAGAAGCTCGTCGACGCCGGCACCTTCGTTCCGCTGAAGAAGAAGCAGAACTCCTTCTGGGCGGCCTCGGACCCGAGCGACGTCGCGCGCGTCGAGGAGCGGACCTACATCTGTTCCGTGCGCGAGGAGGACTCGGGCGCGACGAACAACTGGATGGACCCTTCCGAGATGAAGGCCATCATGACCGAGCTCTACCGGGGCTGCATGCGTGGTCGCACGATGTACGTGATCCCGTTCTGCATGGGCCCGCTCGACGCGGAGAAGCCGATGCTGGGCGTCGAGATCACGGACTCGGAGTACGTCGTCGTCTCGATGCACATCATGACCCGCATGGGCTCCAAGGCCCTCGCCGTCTTCGGTGACGACGCGGACTTCGTGCCGGCGCTGCACTCGCTCGGCGCACCGCTCGAGGCCGGCCAGCAGGACGTCCAGTGGCCGTGCAACGAAACCAAGTACATCTCGCACTTCCCGGAGACCCGGGAGATCTGGAGCTTCGGCTCCGGCTACGGCGGCAACGCCCTGCTCGGCAAGAAGTGCTACTCGCTGCGCATCGCCTCGGTGATGGCGCGCGACGAGGGCTGGCTCGCCGAGCACATGCTGATCCTCAAGCTCACCTCGCCGGAGAACAAGGCGTACTACATCGCGGCCGCGTTCCCGTCGGCCTGCGGCAAGACCAACCTCGCGATGCTCGAGCCGACCATCCCGGGCTGGAAGGTCGAGACGCTCGGCGACGACATCGCGTGGATGCGCTTCGGTGAGGACGGCCGCCTCTACGCGGTGAACCCGGAGAACGGTTTCTTCGGCGTCGCGCCCGGCACCGACTACCACACCAACCCGAACGCGATGCGCACCATCGCCAAGGGCAACTCGCTGTTCACGAACGTCGCGCTGACCGACGACGGCGACATCTGGTGGGAGGGCATCGGCGAGGCCCCTGCTCACCTGACCTCGTGGAAGCACCAGGACTGGACGCCCGACGGCGATGAGCTGGCGGCGCACCCGAACTCCCGCTACTGCACGCCGATCGAGCAGTGCGACATCAAGGCGCCGGAGTGGGACGACCCCAAGGGCGTGCCGATCTCGGCGATCTTCTTCGGCGGCCGCCGCGCCACGACGATCCCGCTGGTGACCGAGTCGCGCGACTGGCAGCACGGCACCTACATGGGTGCCACGCTGTCGTCGGAGACCACGGCCGCCGCGGTCGGCAAGACCGGCGTCGTCCGTCGCGACCCGATGGCCATGCTGCCGTTCATCGGCTACAACGCCGGTGACTACTTCCAGCACTGGGTCGACCTCGGCAAGCGCGCCGACGCCGACAAGCTGCCGAAGATCTTCTACGTCAACTGGTTCCGCCGGGGCGAGGACAAGCGCTTCCTGTGGCCCGGATTCGGCGAGAACTCGCGCGTCCTGAAGTGGGCGATCGAGCGTCTCGAGGGCAAGGCCGCTGCTCAGGAGACCCCGATCGGCTACGTGCCGACCGCGGACGACCTGGACCTCGAAGGCCTCGACGCCTCACGCGAGGACATCGAAGCCGCACTCGAGTTCAACGCCGACGAGTGGCGCGCCGAGATCCCGCTCGTCGAAGAGTGGTTCGCGAAGATCGGCGAGAAGGTCCCGACCACCCTCCGTGACCAACTGGCCGCTCTGAAGCAGCGCCTCGGCTAACCCTGACCGCACGCGGGGGCCCCGCGTTTCCCTGGAGGGACACGCGGTGCTCGCGGAAGGCCTGCGGAAGAGGTACGACCAGAAGGCGGCGCTGATGTCCCGCTCGACCTGA
>NZ_JBEXPJ010000088.1:0-33717 GCF_040611995.1 Lentzea sp. NPDC006480 | reverse complement strand
GGGCCTACCACAGCCCATGCACCCTGATGCCCATCTCCGCAAGGAGGCGTTCACTAACAGGGCGCGGACGCTCGGTCGAAGGGATCGGGCACAACGCTCGTCTAACGGCCCGCGTGCCGACCATCGTGAGCGGTGACGACGACACGCCCGCCGCTGCGGCGCGGAGGGCGTGTCGGGTGAGGCTGGAAGTGTTGCGGCGTCAGGCCTTCTTCTTGGCGGCGATCTGGTCGATCACTTCGGACTGCGAGACGACGATCTTGCCTGCCAGGGCCTTGGAGCCCACGTGCACGCCCTTGGTCTGGGCGTCCTTGGCCATGTCCACGCCGCTGCGGAGGTGGCGGGAGAGGGCGGACAGGTAGAGGTCGTCGAACTGCTTGCCCTGGGCGGCTTTCAGGCCGCTGATGTCCTTTTCGGTCATCATGCCCGCCATCTTGTGGGTGGTGGCGGCGTCGTCGCCGGGGACCTGGATGTTCCAGGAGCGCAGGTAGGTGGACATCTGCTCGATCTCGCCCGCTTCGGCTTTGGAGATCTTGTCGGCGACGTCGATGACGAACTCGTCCTTGGAGCGTTCCAGGGCGATCTTGGAGATCTCGATCGTCTGGCGGTGGTGGGGGATCATCCTCAGCGAGAAGGTCGCATCGTCCTCGTTGGCCGCTGGTCCGGAGGAGCTGTCTCCGCCGAAGGTCGAACAGCCCGTCAGCGCTAACAGACCTAGCACGATGATGAGCAGACGCGCACGCATGAAGCCTCCCGTCACGGTTCCCTGTGTGGGCATACGGGTGGCCGTTGTGTCCGGTTCAGTGAAAGTTCTGGAACCTAAGTGGTTTGGCGTCAGCCGAGGTCGTCCAGGGCCTTGAGCACTCCGGCGACCACGTCGGGGTGGCCCAGTGGCAGCGGGGGCGGGGTGCCTTGGCTGCGGGCGATGACGCGGGCCGACGGGAAGTCGGCTTCCGGGTCCACCAGGAGAACCGAGCGCACCAGGTCGGCGTGGTCGCGGACCAGGTCGAGCACGTCGGTCGCCAGTGGGCCGCTCGTCACCACGTCCAGCTGGGTCGAGGTGTCGTCGCGGTGCATGCTCAGGACTTTGTCCACTGTGGACTTCCAGGACGGGGCGGCCGGCACGCGCAGCCACACGACGCGCACGGTGTCGGCCAGCGGGCGCCAGGTCGCGGGGATGTCGTTGTGGAGGGCCTCGCCCGCTGGATCGATCACGAGGATGGTTGCCACTCCTGATGGGCCGTCGGCCACGACGCCCGGACCGGTTGCCCTGGCGGGCTCGCTGAAGTCGCGCATGGCGTCCGAGTACCCAGCGAGGTGACGTCTTGCACGCAGTACCAGTGAGGCGATTGGTCTGATCCGGTAACCCGAACGGCCGAGGGCAGGACCACGCACCCGACTGGACTTGTTGACAGCAACCAGTTTCAGGTCCACGGCCGGTGATGTCTTGACCACTTTCTGAACCCAGGTTTATGGTCTAGACCACACCGAAACTTGATCGGCGAGCGATCTAGACGCTGCCGGTTCCCGCCCCTGCAACGGGGGTCTACCCCGCCTGGGAACTAGCCAAGGAGTTCGGACGATGAAACTCACCCGAAAAGCGGCGCTGGTCATGGCCGCTGTCCCTGCGATCGTGTTCATCACTCCGGTCGGTTCGGCCAGTGCGCACGGCTATGTGTCGTCGCCGCCGAGCCGGCAGGCGCAATGTGCTTCAGGAGCGGTCACGGGCTGCGACGGTCCCCGGTACGAGCCGCAGAGCAACGAAGGCGACAAAGGCAGGACGGACTGCTGGGGCGGTGATCGCCAGGACTTCCAGGTGCTCAACGACGACAGCAAGGCGTGGCAGGTCACCAACGTCGGTAGCAGCCTGACGATGACCTGGACGTTCACCGCCCGGCACCGCACGCGTGACTACGAGTACTACATCGGCAGCACGCGCGTGGGCTTCGTCGACGGCGGCAACGCGGCGCCGGTCGACCCGGTGCGGCACACCATCAACCTGAGCGGGTTCTCCGGCCGCCAGAAGCTCCGCGCGATCTGGAACATCGCCGACACGGTGAAGGCGTTCTACTCCTGCATCGACATCAACATCGGTGGCACCGGCGGCAACCCGACCCCGCCGCCGACCACCACGACCACCACGTCACCTCCCGTCGGTGGCACGTGGGCGCCGAACACGTACTACGCCACCGGCGCGCAGGTGACCTACGGCGGGTCGAGCTACCGGTGCCTGCAGGCCCACACCTCGCTGACCGGCTGGGAACCGCCCAACGCGGCGTCGCTGTGGCAGAAGATCTGATCCGATGAAGCGCCTGGTGATCGCGATTGCGGCCGCGGTCCTGGCGCTGGCGGGGTGCGGCGGAGAGGCGATCGTGCCGGAGGGCCAAGGAGCCCACGGGCACGGTGCGAACTCCGCCGCACCACCCCCGCCGGCCGCCAGCTCGCGGTTCAACGACGCGGACGTCACGTTCGTGCAGATGATGGTCGACCACCTGCAGCTCGGCATCAGCCTCTCCCAGCTGGCGATGGCGAAGGCCACGAAGCAGGAGACCAAGGACCTCGCGGGCGCGATCAACACGACCCAGCGGGAAGAGCTCTCGATGCTCAAGTCCTGGTTGAAGCTCTGGGGCAAGCCGGAGGAGGGCGGCGCGAACCTGCACGTCCAGCACGGCGGTCAGCCCCTGCTCGACGACAAGGTCATCAACGACACCAAGGAGAAGAGCGGGGCCGAGTTCGACCTCGCGTTCCTCAACCTGATGACCGGGCACCAGGGCGCCGCCGTCGAGATGGCGCTCACCGAGAAGAAGGACGGTCAGAACCCCGAGACCACGGCTTATGCCGAGCGCGTGGCCAACACGCGGCAGGGCCAGATCCAGCAGATGCTGAAGGCCATCAGCGAACCGTAGGCGTTTGGTCAGCGGTCCGGCGTTCCCTTCCCGGTCATGGACGTTTTGATCTCGGGAGCGGGCATCGCCGGGCCCGCGCTCGCCTACTGGCTGGCACGCGCGGGCTGCTCGCCCACGGTGGTGGAACGGGCGCCGTCGCTGCGCCCTGGTGGTCAGGCCGTGGACTTCCGCGGCGAGGCACACCTTTCTGTCCTGAGACGGATGGGTGTGCTCGATGCCGTCATGGCCGCGCAGACGAAACCGCGCGACATGGTGTTCCGCGACCCGGACGGGCGGGAACGCTGCCGGCTGCCCGCGTGGTTCACCGGCGGCGAGGTGGAGATCCTGCGCGGCGACCTGTCCCGGTTGCTGTACGAGGCGAGCTGTTCGGACGCCGAGTACGTGTTCGGCGACTGGATCACCTCGCTGGACGACGACGGCGCCGGGGTGGACGTGACGTTCGCGCGCGGGCCCTCGCGGCGGTTCGACTTCGTGATCGGCGCCGACGGGATGCGCTCCGGCGTGCGGCGGCTGGTCTTCCCGGAGTACCGGCCCAAGTTCCAGGGCTACTACTTCGCGATCTGGGACACCGACGGCGATGATCGCGACCTGACGTGCGCGCCGGGGGTGACCGCCGCGCCCGGCTGGCTGATGTTCAAGTCGTCGGTGCCGCCGGAGCTCATGCCCTACGAGCTGATCGCGCCGGGGATCTACTTCGACTCGATCAGCCAGGTGCGGATGCCGACGGTGAGCTCCGGGCGGGTCACGCTGATCGGTGACGCCGGGTACGGGTCCACGCTGGGAGGTATGGGAACCGGGCTCTCGGTCGTCTCGGCTTACGTGCTGGCAGGGGAGATGGCGGCGGGAGAGGGCGCCTTCGCGCGGTACGAAGCCTTGATCGGACCGTATGCGCGCGGGTGCCAGGGCAATCCCGGGCCACCTCTCGCGCCCGCGACCAGGCTGGGCATGTGGGCTCGCGACAGGATGTTCGGGCTGCTGCCGAAGATTCCGATGGTGGCGCGGTTCGACCTGCGGGCAGCCACCGCGATCAAACTCCCGGAGTACGCGGCAGTTCGGTGAGCGCGGCCTCGATCTGGAGCTTGGCCGCGTTGTGCATCCATCCGAACCCGAGTTCCTTCTGTGCGTCCCGCAACAGCTGTTCGGCCTTGGCCAGGTCGCCCCTGCGCTGGGCGATCTTGGCCAGGCCCGCGGTGGCGAGTGCCCGAGTCGCGGCCAGACCGGCCTGCGTCGCCATGTCCAACGCCTCCAGGTAGTCGCGCTCGGCCTCGTCGACGTCGATGTCGAGCAACCGGTCCGCTCGCCGTCCGCGCAGTTCGGCGAGCTCCTCCTTGGCCCCCAGCTCGCCGACGGCCCGGAGCGCCTCCTCGGTCAGCGCCAGGGCTTCGTGCGGATCGTCGGTCAGGTTGGCCAGCACGTCCATGACCTGGGCCGCGCCCCAGCGTTCGCCCAGGTCCTGGAACTGCTTGAGCGCCTTGCGGGCACACGCGATCGCGGGCGCCCGGTCGCCGTTCGCGACGAAGCCGGTGTAGGAGTTGCTGAAGCCGATCAATCCCTGGATCCACGGGTCGTCGCTGCGTTCGACCTCGTTCTGCAGCTCGGTGCGCGGGGCGCCGGGGTCGGGCGGGCCGCTGAGCATCGCCCACGCGATCAGCACGAACGGCTGTTTGATCGGGCCGCTCAAGCCCTGCAACACGTTCTGCACGCGCTCCGGCGCGGCCAGCGCCAGCAGAATCGCATATTCCTCAGTGGACTGTTCAGATACTCGGGCGACGAGTTTCTCAGCCAGGGCGCGGACTTCGGTGCGGCTGCCCTTCACGTACCAGTACCAGGACAGCTCGGCGACCAGCTGCAGCGCCAGCTCCGGGTCGTGTTCGGTCGCCCACTCGACGGCTTGCAGGCAGTTCGCGTGCTCGGCGGTCAGGCGGGCGAACCACCGCAGCTGGTCGCGCCCGCGCAGCTCGGGATCCGCGCGACGAGCCAGATCCAGGAAGTACCGGGCGTGCTCGGCGTCGACGCGCTTGTGCTGCGAGCAGAACTCGCGGATGGTCACCAGCATCCGGTAGCGGCCGTCGGTGGCGTCCACCAAGGACTTGTCCACCAGCGCTTCCAGCACTTCGAGGTCGTGCCGGCAGACCTGTTCGACGGCCTCCAGCGTCGCCCCGCCGCTGAAGGTCGCGATGGATGCCGCCAGGTCGCGCTCGTCGGAGTCGAGCAGGTCCCAGCTCCACTCCACGACCGCGCGCAGGGTCTGGTGGCGCGGAGCGGCGGCACGGTTTCCCTTGGTGAGCAAGCGGAATCGGTCGCCCAGCCGCGCGGAGATCTCCTCGGTCGTCAACGTCCGGGTGCGCGCCGCGGCCAGTTCGATGGCGAGCGGCAGGCCGTCGAGCTCGCGGCAGATGTCGACGGTGTGCTGGTCCTGCACGAAAGCCGGGTTGACGAGCCGCGCGCGGTCGACGAACAACGCGACGCTCTGCTCGGGCTTCAGCGGCGGCACCGGGCACAGCATCTCACCGGTGATGCCGAGCGCCTCCCGGCTCGTGGCCAGGATCCGCAACGACGGGCAGGTGCTCAGCAGGTGCTGCGCCAGCTGGGCGGCCTGGACGATCACGTGCTCGCAGTTGTCGAGGATCAGCAACGTGTCGCGCTCGCGCAGCGCCAGCGTGAGCCGGTCTTCCGGGGCCAGCACGGTTTCCTTGAGTCCCAACGCCTGCAGCGTCGCCGCCGAGACGTCCTTCACCGGCGCGAGGTCGACGAAGATCGCGTCCGGACCGGCGCTCCGCAGTGCCAGCCGGGTCTTGCCCGCACCGCCGGGCCCGGTCAGCGTGACCAGCCGGGAGCTCATCGACGCGAGCCGCCGCAGTTCGTCCTGCCTGCCCACGAAACTGGTGAGCTGAGCCGGCAGTTCGCGATGGGTCTGGCCGCGCAGGATCTGCAGGTGGATCGCGCGCAGCTCCGGCGACGGGTCGGTGCCCAGCTCGTCGGCCAGCAGCGAGCGCGCGTCCTCGAACGCCTGCAACGCCTCGGCTTGACGGCCCTGCTGGTTCAACGCCTGCATCAGGTAGCCGCGCAGTCGTTCGTCCAACGGGTGCTGCTGGACCAGGTCCGCGATCTCCTGCACGTCGGCCTTGCCGAGCCGGATCCGCGCGGCGATCAACGCGTTCGTGGCGGCCGACCGTTGCTGCTCAAGCCGAGTCGCGTGGTCCTGGGCGTCGATGTCGGCCAGCGCCGGCCCGCGCCACAGCTGAAGTGCTTCGGACAAAAGGGATTCCGCACCCTGCGAATCACCGCGCTCCAACGCCTGCTGACCTTCGGCGGCCAGCGAGACGAACCGATGGGCGTCAACGTGATCCGGTGCCAGGGCCAGCCGGTAGCCGGCCGGGTGGAACTCGATCAGCGAGGCGTCTCCGAGAGCTCGGCGCAGACGGGACACCTGGCCCTGCAACGCATTCGCGGCGTCGGACGGCGGTTCCGAGCCGTAGAGCTCGTCGATCAACCGGTCGAGCAGGACGATTTCGCCTGCCCGCAACGCCAGCATCGCGAGGAGGGTGCGCGGCCGCGGCCCACCCACCGCGATCTTGCCGTCCGGGGAGTGCGCTTCAACGGGGCCGAGAATGCCGACGTGCACGGTGTCAGCGTACGAAGCGGCCGGGGCTCGTACCCAGCACACGGCGAAAATGGCGGGTGAGATGCGACTGGTCGTGGAACCCGGCCATCACCGCCACCTCGGCCGCGCCGTGTCCCTCCAGCAGATATCCGCGGGCGAGATCCACCCGGCGGCCGGTCAGGTACCGGTGCGGCGGCAACCCGAACCGCTTGCTGAACGCCCTCACCAGGTGCGTCGGGCTGGTCTGCAGCTCAGCGGCGGCCTGCGCGAGCGTGATCCCGGCGGGCACCGAGGCGTCCAGCAGGTCTCGCAACCGGTCGGCGAGCGTCGGATCCGCGTACACCGCGGCGGTGGCGCCTTCGAAGTGGTGCTTGAGCCGTTCGGCGATCAACGCCAGGCGACTCGAAGCTTCGAACGGGTCCTCCAGCGCGAGGTGCAGCTGGTGCACCCGCTGCCGCAGCAACGGGTCGACCAGCATCGGGGTGTCGACGGCCTTGCCGATCAGGTCGAGCGGCAGCACCGAGTCGTCGAGGTACAGCACGCGCTTGCGGAAGCCGGTGGGCACCGCTGACCGCCCGTCGTGCGTCACGTGCGGCGGCAACAGCGTGACGCCGGAGACGAGCGCGCCGTGCTCGTGACGGTCCAGTTCGTACCGCACGGCACCGTCGTCGAGCAGCATCAACGTCCACGCGTCGTGTGTGTGCGCCGGGTAGGCGTGCGTGGTGAAGTGGGCGTGGAAGACCTCTTTGATCCCGTCCACCGCCGGTTTCCAAGCGGTGCTGCTCATGTCAAAAACGTACAAGACGCCAGGCCGGGATGCCCGCGATCGTGGGGTCCATGTTCGACACCAAGATCGCTGTGCTGCTGCGGGACGACCTGGCCGGCTGGCAGGCGCTGAACGTCACCGCCTTCCTCGTCAGCGGCCTGCCGGAAGAGCTCCGCGGCGAGCCGTACGTGGACGCCGACGACGTGCACTACCTGCCGATGTTCCGCCAGCCCGTCGTGGTCCTGCAGGGTGACAAAGACCTGCTCACCAAGGCCCACGAGCGCGCTCTCAACCGCAACCAGCCCATGGCCGTCTTCACCGCCGACCTGTTCGCGACGGGCAACGACGAGGACAACCGAGCCGCTGTCCGCAAGGTGCACACGCAGGACCTGGACCTGGTCGGGATCGCAGTGCACGGCCAGAAGAACGCCGTCGACAAGATCTTCAAAGGCGCGCGCATGCATCCGTGATTGACTTCGAACCATGCTGGTGGGGACGCATGAGCTCGAGGTGTTCGAGAAGGCCAGGCCGCGGCTGGAGGCGATCGCGTACCGGCTGCTGGGGTCGGCGAGCGACGCCGAGGACGCGGTGCAGGACACGTACCTGCGCTGGCAGTCAGCCGGCCACGCGGAGATCGAGACGCCGGAGGCGTGGCTGACGAAGGTGCTCACCAACCTCTGCCTCAACCGCCTCACCTCGGCGCGGGCCAGGCGCGAGACCTACGTGGACCAGTGGTTGCCGGAGCCGGTGTTCGCCGGTGACCGGATGCTCGGTCCGTCCGAGACGGTCGAACAACGCGAGTCCGTCTCGATCGCGATGCTGACCCTGATGGAACGGCTCTCGGCCAACGAACGGATCGTCTACGTGCTGCGGGAGGCGTTCGGGTACGCGCACGGTGAGATCGCGGAGATCCTCGACCTCACCGAGGCGAACTGCCAGCAGATCTACCGGCGTGCCAAGCAGCACCTCGCCACCGGGCGGACCCGCGTGGAGGTCGACGCAGCCGGTGCGCGCAAGATCGTCGAGGAGTTCCTCGCGGCGGCGCTCAGCGGCAACACCGACTCGCTGGTGAGACTGCTCGCCGACGACGCGATCAGCGCGGGCGACGCGGGCGGCGTGTTCCCGAGCCTGCCGAGGCCGATCAGCGGTGCCCTCCGGGTCGCGAGGTTCCTGCGCACCCTGTTCACCATCGACGACGCCAAGCGGGCGATGATCGGCGGCAGCCCGGCGTTGTTCGCCGAGGTCGTCAACGGCGTCCCTGCGGTGGTGCTGGTGGTCGACGGGCAGGTGGTCGTCGTCGTCACGTTCGAGGTGACCACCGAGGGCATCACCGCGGTCCACACTCAGGCCAACCCCGCCAAGCTCGACCGCGCCACGCGGACCTGGACCTCGGGAGAGCCCCTCGTCGAAAGCTGGTGACTCAGGTCACAGCCCGCTCCTGTCAGGTTTCGCGCCGCCGTCCGGTTCAGGAGGCGAACACGAACCAGACAGGAGCGAAGCCATGACCCACCGCATCGTCGTTCTCGGAGCCGGATACGCCGGAGCCAACGCGGCCGGCCGCCTCGCGAAGCGGCTGCACCCCGCCGACACCGAGATCATCCTCGTCAACGCCGACCCCGAGTTCGTCGAGCGGGTGCGCATGCACCAGCTGGCAACTGGACAGGACCTGAAGGTCCGCAAGCTGACCGACGTCTTCGCGAAAACCGGTGTGCAGGTGCGGATCGCGCGGGTCGTCGCGGTCGACGCCGAACGCAAGATCGTGGACACCGACGGCGGCGAGATCGCGTACGACACCTTGGTCTACGCACTCGGCAGCACCGCCACCGACGTTCCCGGGAACGCTCACAACATCGCCGGCAAGCAGGCCGCGCAACGACTTCACGCGCGGCTGGCAGACCTCGGCGCCGGTGGCACCGTCCTCGTCGTCGGTGGTGGTCTGACCGGCATCGAAGCGGTCACCGAGATCGCCGAGGCCCGGCCCGACCTCGACGTCTCCCTCGCCGTCCGCGGCGGCCTCGGAGACTGGTTGAGCGACAAGGCCCGCCGGCACCTGCGCCAGGCGGTCGACCGGCTCGGCATCACCGTGCACGAAGGCGTCGACGGCCGCACGCTCGACGCCGAGGTGACGGTGTGGACCACCGGTTTCGCCGTGCACCCCATCGCCGCGGCCACGACCCTGGAGGTCTCGCCGTCGGGGCAGATCGTCGTCGACGAGACGATGCGGTCGGTCTCGCACCCCGACGTGTACGCCGTCGGTGACGCCGCGCTCGCCCAAGGCGGAAGCGGCTCGACGTTGCGGATGTCTTGCGCCTCAGGCGTTCCGACGGGCCACCTCGCGGCCGACGCCATCGCCGCGCGTCTCACGGGCCGTGCGATCCCGAAGAACAAAATCGGTTACAACGGCCAGTGCATCAGCCTCGGACGCAACGACGCCGTCATGCAGTGGGTGACTCCCGACGACAAGCCCAAGCCGTCCGCGCTCACCGGCAAGGCGGCCGTCCGCCTGAAGGAGTTCATCTGCAAGTCCGCGGCCTGGAGCATTTCGCACCCGACGGTGCTGATGCCTTCGCGTCGCCGGCGCATCACCACGGCCAGCGCGACGCTCGAAACCGCGCTCTAATTCGTGCGTGATCAAGCTGCTCCGGATGGCCGTCTTCCTGCTGGTTCTTTCGGCCGAGGTGTACCTGGTGGTCGTGCTCGGGGACCGGTTCCGCTTCGCCAACCACTTCAGCTACTTCACGGTGCTGTCGAACGTGTTCGCGGCCTGTGTGGCGCTGCTGGGGGTGTGGGGGCCGGTCTCCGCGCAGATCAGGGGCGCGGCCGTGCTCTACATGGCCACGACGGGCCTCGTTTACGCGCTGCTGCTGCGAGGCGTTGACGTGCAGACCCCGGCGTACGCGAACTGGGTCCTCCACGTCGTCGTGCCGATCCTGGTCGTCGTGGAGTGGCTGCTCGCGCCGGAACGGACCACCCGCGCATGGACCTGGCTCTCGTTCCCCGCCGCCTATCTCGCCTACACGCTGATCCGCGGGCCGATCGTGGACTGGTACCCGTACCCGTTCCTCGACCCGCGCCCGCACGGGTACGGCGAGGTGGCCCTGACCTGCGTTTTCGTCGCGGTTGTCATCACCGGCCTGGCCTACGCGGTGTCGTGGGCCGGCACGAAATTGGCCCAAAGAAGCAGTGCTGTCTTGTCCCACGACTAGGGCCAATCGTCGCTCTAGGTTCTAAGACATGACCAGGCGACTCGCGTACGCACAGCTGACGAACTCGATTGGCGACGGCGGCTTTCTCGTCGTCTCCGCCCTGTACTTCACCCAGATCGTCGGCCTGAGCGCGGCGCGGGTCGGCCTCGCGCTGACGCTCGCGTGGGGCGTCGGAGCCGTCGCGGGTGTCGCGCTGGGACACCTCGCCGACCGCTTGGGCCCGCGCACCACCGCGGTCGTGCTCGCGGCAGCCACGGCCACCAGCATCGGGATCCTGCTCTTCACCCGCAGCTTCGCGGCGTTCGTGCTGGTCATGTGCCTGTACGCGAGCTTCCAGAGCGGCCTGCAGGCGTCCAGGCAGGCCCTTCTCGCCGGCCTCACGACGCCCGAGGAACGCACGCGGGCCCGTGCTCGGATCCAGTCGACGGCCAACGCGGGCATCGCGATCGGCGCGGCGATGGGCGGCTTCGCGCTGCACCTGGGCACCGAAGCCGCTTACACGGCGGTGTTCGTGATCGATGTGCTCGCGTTCCTCATCGCGGCACTGATCCTGGGCACGCTGCCGGAGACCGTGATGACCCGTGCCAAGGGCAAGTTCGACGTGCTGAAGGACCGCCCGTACGCGCTGATCACGTTGATCAACGCCGTGATGCTGCTCTACATGCCGCTGCTGAGCCTGATCATCCCGCTGTGGATCGTGCAGCGGACCGAGGCACCGACCTGGCTCGCCGCCGCGCTGCTGGTGCTCAACACCGGCGCCGTCGTGCTCTTCCAGGTGCGGATCGCCAAGCGCGCCAACGGACTCGGCCAGGCGTCGAAGCTCGTCAGGCACGCCGGCCTGATCATGCTCGCCTCCTGCGCGGTGTTCGCGGCGTCGGCGTTCAGCCTCGGTGCCTGGCCGGTGGCGGCCGTGCTGATCGCGGCCGCCGCGCTGCAGGTGCTCGGCGAGATGATGCTCGCGTCGGGGGCCTGGGAGATCAGCTTCACCCTCGCGCCCGCCGACCGGCAGGGCCAGTACCAGGGCTTCTTCGCGACCGGCACGGCAGTCGCGCGCATGGTCGGCCCGGCGCTGCTCACCACGGTCGTGCTCGGCTGGGGCGCGATCGGGTGGCTGCTGGTCGGCGGGCTGTTCGTCGTGGCCGGTTACGCCATGGGGCCGGCGGTGCGCTGGGCGCGCGAGAAGAACTCCACCAGCACCGGTGCCGCGGCCGAGGACTTGAGCATGTGCGTCTGACCCGGCAACTCCTGGTACTCCACGTCCCCGAGGACCTCCGCGACGTTCTTCATCGTGTTGCGGAGGTAGTCGGGGCTCTTGCCGCCGTTCATCACGAGCGTCGGCACCTTGATGTTCCAGCGATCGGCCGGGAGCGATGAGCCGCGACCGTCGTCGCCGAGGATGCGCAGGTCCCACGGCAGCGTGTGCGCGACCAGCTTGAGCTTCTTCCACACCGGCGTCAGCTTCATGATCGCGAGCCCGATGCCGGGCACGCCGACCATCTTCATGAAGGTCGAGAGCATGCCGGAACGGTCGCCGCGCGCGAGCATGTCGTTCATCTGCTGCACGATGTCCGCGGGGCGCGGCTGGTACGTGTCGTCCACGACCATCGGCACCTCGTAGACCGCGAGGCGGGTGATGGACGGCAGCTTCGTCGCCGCGTCGAGGGCGAGCACCGCACCCGAGGACACGCCGAACACGAACGCACTGCCGCCGGCTTCCCCGATGACCGCGTCGAGGTCCTCGATCTCGTGCTCCGGCGTCCACGGCGTCGCACCGTCACCGGTCTCGCCGCGGCCGCGCCGGTCGTAGGTGTAGACGGTGAAGTTCTTGTCCAGCACCGACGCCAGCTCGGTGCTCGGGCCGAACATCCGGTGGCACATCGCGCCGTCCACGAGGATCAGCGCGGGTCCGGAACCGGTGATCGAGTACGCGATCTCGGTGCCGTCGGCGGAGGTCGTGAAGCGCGTCATCTCTGCTCTCCCAGGGTGGTGTCGAGGAAGGTCTGCCAGTCCTGCTCGGACTCGTCGCCCTCGAAGATGTTGTGCGCGGCGATGAACGGCCCGAAGAACCCGCGCATGAAGCGGTACATGCCCTTGTCGGTGCGCAGCGCGAGAGTGTGGGCGTTGCGGTGGAACTCGACGGCGTCCGGGAGCTTCTCGGCCAGCGCGGCATCGAGCTTCTTCCAGGCCTCGTCCCAGTCGCTGACCATCGGCCCGAACACGGTGATCGGGCGAGCGGTGCGGCCGGCGAAGTGCGTCAGGTACTCCTGCAGCGTCCGGCGGAACAGCGCGCCACCCAGCGTCATGGCCTCGAACTCGTCGGCCCAGTCGTCGCCGGGCAGGAAGCCGCTCGTGACCATCCGCAGCACCGTGCTGCCGTGCTCGCGGCCCTCGACGAGGAACTCGTAGGCGATGAACCGGCCGTCCGGCGCCTTGCCGCTGTCGTAGGCGAAGTGGCTGCCTCGTTCGGACGCCGTGATCCCGCTGGTCGGCTCGTACCCGCCGAAGGCCATCTTGACCTGGCCGTTCGCGACCTCGTTGCGGCCCATGAACCACGAGTCGATGCCCGGCCCCGTGGCGATGGCCGTCCAGACGTCCTCGACGGACGCGGGCACCTCGATCTCGTCGGTGCTTTCGAACGCGTGGCCCATCAGTTCTCCCTCTCCGGGTTCGTGGATGGTCTCATCCTGCTCCCGACAACTCTCATCGTCAAGACAGTGAAGCTAGTCTTGACAAAAAAACTTGTCGGTGGTTCCGTTCTCGGCACCGAACCAGTGGAGGAAGTCATGTCCCGCATCGCCTGTGGTGTCGCCGCCGGTCCGCTCTACCTGGTCGTGGGGTACGCCCAGGCCTTCACCCGCGAGGGTTTCGACCTCACCCGGCACCCGTTCAGCATGCTCAGCCTGGGCTCGCTCGGGTGGATCCAGATCGCGAACTTCATCGTCAGCGGCGCGTTGTTCGTCATCGCCGCCACGGGCATGGCCAGGCACACGAAATGGGGTGCGCGGCTGATCGGCCTGATGGGGGCGGGGATGATCCTCGGCGGGGTGTTCACCGCCGATCCCGCGCTGGGCTTCCCCGTCGGCACACCGGACACCGCGCCGGTTTCGCTGTCGTGGCACGGGATCCTGCACGCGGTGGCGTTCGGGCTCGCCATGATCGGCTGGATCGGTGCGTGCTTCGTGTTCGCGCGTAGGCTCGGGGGATGGCTGGCGGTGATGAGCGGCCTGACGGGCGTGCTCCTGATGGTGCCGATGGCGTTCCTGGGCAACCCCGGCGGCACGGTGCTGCTCTACGTGGTGGCGACGATCGGCTGGGTGTGGACCTCGGTCGTGTCCCTGCGGCTGAACCGGCCTGCCTTCTCGAGCTGATCTGTCCCGAGTGCGGGCGCGTCACCACCGACGAGGACGCGCCCGGATGTGCCGCCTGCCGTCAGACGTGAGCGCCGAGCTGCCTGGCGTGCACGGTGCTGATGTCGTAGGAGATGCCGCAGAACGTGCACTGCAGCCCGTACCTGCTGCTGATGGTGAACAGCGGGATGAAGAAGATCGTGGGCTTGGTGTAGCGCTTGACCAGGGCGTGCGCGGCCTGGTTGTGGCAGTGTCCGCACACGAGCGACAGCATCGCGAGCTGCTGGATCGTCGTGCGCCAGCCGAAAATGAACATCCGCGCCTCCTGGGTTGGCTGTCCCTTTGACGTCCGGCGTCCCATTTGAGTTGCAGTGAGCTCGGCAACTTCAGAAGCTGCACAGGTGAGCAACCTCTTGCGGCCCTGGCTCCCGTCCGACGCGCCGATCGTGCTGGCGGCGGCCGCCGAGCCGTTGATGAACTGGCAGTTCCCCACTCCGGTCGACTCGACGGCGGCCGCTCAGGACTGGATCGCGATGCTCGCCGACCGCCGGGCCGAGGACACCGCCTACGCCTTCGCCGTGCTGGACGACGGCGAGCCGGTGGGCAACGTCGCGGTGTCGAACGTCGACCGCCGCCACCTCACCGGCTGGGTGTCGTACTGGATGCGGGAGCGGTCGCGCGGCAAGGGCCTCGCCACCAGAGCGTGCCGGGAGCTCAGCGAGTGGGCGTTCACGGAGCTCGGGCTGTTCCGGCTGGAGCTCGCGCACCGGCTCGACAACCCCGCGTCCTGCCGGGTCGCGGTGGGAGCCGGGTTCCTGGCGGAGGGTGTCGAACGGTCCCGGCTGCTCTACGACGGCGTCCGGTACGACACCGAGACGCACGCGCGGCTCGCGACCGACCCCGCCTGAGGTTCACGTCGCGATCAGCCGGGTAACCGGCAGTGCATGAGCGACGTGCAGGACGAGCTGCTGCGGACTCTGACCAAGGTCGCCAACGCCCTGCGAAGCGCGGACATCCCGTTCGCGTTGACGGGCGGGTGCGCGGGCTACGCGCGAGGCGGACCGGCGAGCGAGCACGACGTGGATCTGCTGGTGCGTCAGGAGGACGCGACCAACGCGGTCCGCGTTCTCGTGCAACGCGGGCTGCGGGCCGCGGAGCCGCCGGAGGACTGGCTGCTCAAGGTCTACGACGGCGACTCGTTGGTGGACCTGCTGTTCCGGCCCAACGAGCGCCCCGTCACCGACGAGGTGCTGGCGATGGCCGAGGAGATGCCGGTCGGGTCGGTGATGCTGCCGGTGATGCCCGCGACGTTCGTGCTGACGAGCAAGTTGCTGGTGCTGGACGGCCACCGCTGCGACTTCAGCGAGCTGTTGCCGTTCGCCCGTGCGTTGCGCGAACAGATCGACTGGGAACACGTGCGCGAGGAGACGAAGCACTCGCCGTACGCCGAGGCGTTCCTGGTGCTCATCGAACGCCTGGAGATCATCGGGAGGGGCAATGGAATCCGAGCAGTACCTCGCGGCAAACCTGCGTAGGGCGGTCGCGGAGGACCCCAGAACGGCCGAGCTCGGCGTGCGGGTCACGGTGCGCGGAGATCACGTGATGCTCTCCGGCGACGTGGCGTGCGCGGATCGGCGCAAGGCCCTCGAAGAGGTCCTGCACGAGGCCGCACCCCAGCTCACGATCTTCAACGACGTGCGCGTGACGCCGGCGGGTGAGCCGGTGGGCGAGGAGGACCTGCGATGATCCGGATCGCGGCGGTCGGTGACGTGCACCTCGGCGAGGACATGCGCGGCAGGCTCCGTCCGGCACTCGACAAGGTCGGCGACCACGCGGACGTCCTGCTGCTCGCCGGTGACCTGACCCGGCACGGCACGGTCGCGGAAGCCCAGGTGGTCGCGGACGAGTTCGCGGACCTGGCGGTGCCCGTCGTCGCTGTGCTCGGCAACCACGACCATCAGGACGACAAACCGCTCGAAGTCACCAAGACGTTGCAGGACAAGGGCATCCATGTGCTGGAAGGCACGACCTTCCAAGCCGAGATCAACGGCTGCACGCTCGGTGTCGCCGGCGTGAAGGGGTTCGGCGGCGGGTTCGCGGGCAAGTGCGGGAGTGCGTTCGGCGAGCGCGAGATGAAGGCGTTCATCCAGCACACGTGTGACATCGCGGAGACCCTGGAGCAGGCACTGTCCGAACTGGACACCGACATCAAGGTGGCGCTGACCCACTACGCGCCGGTGCCGGACACGTTGCGCGGCGAGCCGCCGGAGATCTACCCGTTCCTCGGCTCGTATCTGCTGGGTGAGGCCATCGACGCCACCGGCACGCATCTCGCCGTCCACGGGCACGCGCACTTCGGCACCGAACAGGGCATGACGCCGGGCGGGGTGCGGGTGCGCAACGTCGCGCAGCCGATCATCCGGTCCGCGTACACCGTCTACGTGATGGAAGGTGCGAACGCATGACCGTTGGCGACTTCATCGTGCAACGCCTGCGCGACTGGGACGTCAAGCAGGTGTTCGCGTATCCCGGCGACGGCATCAACGGGATCGTGGCCGCGTTCGGCAAGGCGGACAACGACCCCGCGTTCATCCAGACGCGGCACGAGGAGATGGCCGCGTTCGCCGCGGTCGGTTACGCCAAGTTCAGCGGCGATGTCGGAGTGTGCCTGGCGACGTCCGGGCCCGGCGCGATCCACCTGCTGAACGGCCTGTACGACGCGAAGCTCGACCACGTCCCGGTCGTCGCGATCGTCGGGCAGACCGCCCGCACCGCGCAGGGCGGCAGCTACCAGCAGGAAGTCGACCTGCACTCGTTGTTCCGCGACGTCGCTTCGTTCCTGATCGACGTCAACGTGCCGGAGCAGCTGCCGAACGCGCTGGACCGGGCGATGCGCACCGCCGCGGCCGATCGCGCGCCGGCGGTGGTGATCATCCCGAACGACGTGCAGGAGCAGGAGTACGAGGCGCCCAAGCACGAGTTCAAGTACATCCCGTCGAGCCCGCCGTCGCGGCCTTCTTCCTGTGTCGTACCGGCGAACGACGAGGTGCGGCGCGCGGCCGACGTGCTGAACAGCGGTGAGAAGGTCGCGATCCTGATCGGCCAGGGTGCTCGTGGAGCGGCTGCCGAGGTGCGCGAGGTCGCCGACGCGCTCGGCGCCGGAGTCGCGAAGGCGTTGCTGGGCAAGGACGTGCTGCCCGACGACCTGCCGTACGTGACCGGGTCGATCGGGCTGCTGGGCACCCGGCCGTCGTACGAGATGATGCGCGACTGCGACCGGTTGCTGATCGTCGGCTCGAACTTCCCGTACTCGCAGTACCTGCCGAAGTTCGGCAAGGCCCGCGGTGTGCAGATCGACGTCGACGGCCGCACGATCGGCATGCGCTACCCGACCGAGGTGAACCTGGTCGGCGACGCGCGGGAGACGTTGCGCGCGCTGATCCCGTTGCTGGAGCGCAAGAACGACCGCTCGTGGCGGCACACGATCGAGGCGAACGTCGAACGCTGGTGGGAGGTCGTGGAGAAGCAGGCCTCGGTGCCCGCCGACCCGGTCAACCCGATGCTGATCGTCTCGGAGCTGTCGAAGCGCCTGCCCGCCAACGCGATCGTCACCGCGGACTCGGGTTCCGCCACGAACTGGTACGCGCGTTTGCTGCGGATTCACGGCAACGTGCGGTCGTCGTTGTCCGGCACACTGGCCACGATGGGTTGCGCGGTCCCCTACGCGCTCGGTGCCGCATATGCCCAGCCCAAACGACCGTTGATCGCGTTGGTCGGCGACGGCGCGATGCAGATGAACGGCATGGCGGAGTTGTTGACGCTGAAGCGTTACGGCATCCGGTGCGTCGTGTGCGTCTTCCACAACAACGACCTCAACCAGGTCACGTGGGAGCTGCGCGCGATGGGCGGAGCGCCGAAGTTCGAGGAGTCGCAAACACTTCCGGACATCTCGTACGCGGCCTACGCGCGCTCGATCGGCCTGCAGGGCATCGAGGTGGACAAGCCGGACCAGCTGGGCCCGGCCTGGGACACGGCTCTGGCGTCGGACGGCACCGTCGTGCTCGACGTGCGCTGCGACCCGAACGTGCCACCGATCCCGCCGCACGCCACGTTCGACCAGCTCAAGGACATGACCGAGGCGGTGCTGCGCGGCGATCCCGACGCGTGGGGCCTGATGAGCCGGGGAATCAAAACCAAGATCCAGGAGTTGCTGCCGTGAAACTGGGCTATTTCCTCTCGTCCGAAGAACACGGTCCGCGAGACCTGGTCCGCCACGCGCGGATGGCTCAGGACCACGGCTTCGAGTCGTTGTGGATCTCGGACCACTACCACCCGTGGAACGACGAACAGGGCCAGTCGCCGTTCGTGTGGGGCACGATCGGCGCGCTGTCCGAGACGGTGTCGGTGCCGATCACGACCGCGGTCACCTGCCCGATCGTCCGCATCCACCCGGCGGTGATCGCCCAGGCGGCGGCAACCGCGGCCGTGCAGTGCGAGGGCCGGTTCGTGCTCGGCGTGGGCAGTGGGGAGGCGTTGAACGAACACGTTCTCGGCGACCGCTGGCCGTCCGCCGACGTGCGGCTGGAGATGCTGGAGGAGGCGATCGGCCTCATCCGCGCGCTGCACCAGGGCGACGAGGTCACGCACCACGGCAAGCACTACACCGTGGAGAACGCCCGCATCTACACCGTGCCGGAACGACCGGTGCCGATCTACGTCTCGGCGTTCGGTCCCAAGGCGGTCAAGCTGGCGGCGCAGAACGGCGACGGCTACATCTGCGTCGGCCCAGCAGGTGATCTGGTGAAGCAGTACCGGTCCGAGGGCGGGCGCGGTCCGGCGCAGAGCGGCTTGAAGGTCTGCTACGCCGAGTCCGAGGAGGACGGTGTGCGGACCGCGCACCGGTTGTGGCCCAACGACGGCCTGCCCGGCGAGCTGGCCCAGGTGCTGCCGACGCCGAAGCACTTCGAGCAGGCCTCGGAGCTGGTGACGCCGGAGATGATCGGCGAGTCGATTCCGTGCGGCCCGGACCCGGAGCGGTACGCGGCGAAGGTGCGGGAGTTCGCCGAGGCCGGGTTCGACGAGCTGTACGTGCAGCAGATCGGCTCGAACCAGCGCGAGTTCTTCGAGTTCTGGGCGAAGGAAGTCGTGCCGCTGCTCGACGTTTGACGCGTCTGCTGAGCAGGGTATTCGAGTCCTATGAGGAGGTTCCTGCGAGAGCACAGCCTGACGCTCGGCTTCGGCGGGCTCTTCCTCGCCGCACTGGTCGGCCAGTTCTTCGCGGGCCACGCCGACTTCAACGAGCGTCAGGCTGCGCTCGGGCAGCCGTTGCTCTCGCTGGGGCAGTACCTGTTCTCCGCCGACTTCCTGGTCGACGTCGCGGAGAACTGGCAGTCCGAGTACCTGCAGTTCTTCCTGTACGTCACCGCGACCGTGTGGCTGGTCCAGCGCGGCTCGCCGGAGTCCAAGCCCGCCGACAAGGCCGGTCTGGACACGGACGAGAACCAGCAGCTCGGCCGGTACACGAGCGCGGACTCGCCGAAGTGGGCGCGGGTGGGCGGATGGCGCACCAAGTTCTACTCGAACTCGCTCGGTCTCGTGATGCTGGTGCTGTTCCTGTTCTCGTGGACGACGCAGTGGATCGCGGGCTGGTACGCGAGCCAGTCGGATCCCTTGGCGGACAAGGTGAGCCTGGGCGCGTACTTCTTCAGCTCCGACTTCTGGAACCGGTCGCTGCAGAACTGGCAGTCCGAGTTCCTGGCGATCGCGTCGATGGCGATTCTCAGCGTCTACCTGCGCCAGCGCGGCTCGCCCGAGTCGAAGCCCGTGGGCGCCTCGCACGAGGTGACTGACAGGTCAGGTTAGTTCCACCCACTGCGCGCGCCACTGCGGTGGAGCGAACTTCTGGGAGTAGTAGCGCGTGTCGCGCACGATCCGTCCGTCGTCGTCCAGCTCCCACACGACGACGACGTGCCACGCATCGTCGCCGTCGCCGTAGTCGTTGACGCCTTCGACGACCCAGAGCTTTCCGGCGCCGGACACCCGCCTCAGCTCGATCGCCGGCGGTTTCGGGAACGCCTCCTGCATCGCGCGCATGTCGTCCCTGCCGCTGATCCGTTCGCCGGACTGCGGCATCTCCATCACGTAGTCCGGCGACCGCAGCTCGTACTCGGACTGCGCGTCGAGATCGCCGAACATCAGCTCGACGCCCTCGCGCATCGCGTCGGCGTCGTTGTCGGTGACGGCGCGGCGGAACAGCTCCAGAACAGGGTTCATCCCAGGAGTCTGCTCCGCCGCGCCGCACAAGGCAGCGCGACCACCTTCTCGGGCCGTCGCCACCGCCTCTACGCGAGGATCTCGCCGACCGTGCCGGCACCCACGGTCTTGCCGCCCTCGCGAATCGCGAATCCGAGCCCGGTGTCCATCGCCACCGCCTTGCCCAGCTCCACCGTGACCTCGACGGTGTCTCCTGGCAGCGCCAGCGTCCTGTCGAGCTCGACCACTCCGACGACGTCGCCGGTGCGGAAGTGGAACTGCGGCCGGTAGTTCGAGGCGATGCCCGTGTGCCTGCCACCCTCGGCGTGCGAGAGCAGGTACACCGACGCGCGGAACCTGGTGTGCGGCGCCACGCTGCCCGGCAGGGCCAGCACCTGGCCGCGCCGGACCTCGCCGCGCTTCACTCCGCGCAGCAGCACCGCGGCGTTGTCTCCCGCCTGGGCCTGCTGCATCGGCTTGCCGAACGTCTCGATGCCCGTGGCGACCGAGGTCACCGGGGAACCGAGACCGATCACCTCGACCTGGTCGCCCAGGCCGAGCACTCCGCGCTCCACCGCACCGGTCACGACCGTGCCGCGACCGGTGATCGTCATGACGTTCTCGATCGGCATCAGGAACGGTCCGGACAGGTCGCGGTCGGGCACCGGTACGTGCTCGTCCACGGCCTCCAACAGCCGTACGACCGACTGCGTCCACTCCGGATCTCCTTGCAGCGCACGAAGACCGGACACGCGGACCACCGGCGTGGCGTCGCCGTCGAAGCCGTACCTCGACAAGAGGTCGCGGATCTCCAGCTCCACCAGGTCGAGCAGCTCCGGGTCGCTCACCGCGTCGGCCTTGTTCAGCGCCACCACCACGTACGGCACGCCGACCCGGTGCGCGAGCACGACGTGCTCGCGCGTCTGGGGCATCGTGCCGTCCTCGGCGGACACGACCAGGATCGCGCCGTCCAGCTGTGCCGCACCCGTGATCATGTTCTTCACGTAGTCGGCGTGGCCGGGCATGTCGACGTGCGCGTAGTGACGCGTGGGCGTCTCGTACTCGACGTGCGCGATGTTGATCGTGATACCGCGGGCGAGCTCCTCCGGGGCGCGGTCGATGCGGTCGAACGCGGTGAAGGTGGTGCCCGACGGGTCCTTTTCGGACAGCACCTTGGTGATGGCGGCCGTCAGCGTGGTCTTGCCGTGGTCGACGTGACCCATGGTGCCGATGTTGAGGTGCGGCTTGGCGCGCACGAACTCCTGCTTCATTTCCTTTGTCCTCGAAGGCGCAGCTGGGATTTCCAAGACCGATCGACCGCGACAACCCTCCTCCAGCGGTCCTGGGGAGGGGACTGGAGAAGGGTCAGATTCGAGCGCCGGCCAGCTGTGCCGAGGCAACGGCGAGCGCGCCCGCAGGAACACCTGCGAACGTGTTGTGCTCAGCCGTCAGGAACATGCGCCGATCATGACAGGCCTAAAGATCCGTTGTCACGTGGTTTTCCGCGAGCCTGATCAGGGCACGTGCGGCGGGGCTGTGCGGGCCTGACGTGCGCCAGGCGAACGCCAGCCGGCTGTGCGGCGAGGGATCGGTTATCCGCACCGCGTGCAGCCCGTCGGTCATCGACAACGCCAGGATCGCCGGCCCGAGCCCGCGCTGCGCCAGCGTGATCACCATCGGCGGTGCGGACGCCTCCAGGGCGATCCGCGGTTGCCGGCCACCACAGGCCGCGTCCAACGCCCCGCGCAATCCGGTGCCAGGCGGCAGGCAGATCAACCCGCGCGTCAGCAGCTCGTCCACCGTCACGGATTCCTGGCCGTACCAAGGATCGCCGGCAGCAACCGCGGCCACCAGCGGCTCATCCGCCAGCACCCGCACCGACAGCCCGTCTGGAACGGCACGGGCGTACCCGACCAGGGCGAAGTCCAGCTGACCGTCCAAAAGGGACGAGATCAGGGCATCGGAGTTGGCCTCCGCCAACGTGATCTCCACGTCGGCGTGCAGCGAGTGGAACGACGACAGCAGCTCCGGCAGGTCCATGATCCCGCACGACACCACCATCCCGACACGCACGACGCCGCGCACCAGCCCGGCCATCTCCTCGACGGTCCGCCGTGCCGCCTCCACCGACAGCAATGCCGCGCGCGCCAAGGGCAGCACGGCGGCCCCGACGTCGGTCACCGTCACGCTGCGCCCTGACCGGTCGAGCAGGTCGTGCCCGAGCTCCCGCTCCAGCCGCCGAATCTGCGCGCTCACTCCCGGCTGCGCGACGTGCACCCGTTCCGCGGCACGCGTGAACGACGCCTCCTCCACGACCGCGACGAAGTACTCCAGCTGCCGAAGCTCCATAACCAACGATTATAGACCTGAGCACAACTAGATCTTGGACTTATAACCGCTGCACAACCATGCTTGAAGCATGCAAAAGTTCCTTCCCGGCGACACCGGCTACGACGACGAACGCAGCGGCTTCCAGACCGGACTGCGCCACGAACCCCAGGTCATCTTCGCCGTGGAGACCGCCCAGGACGTCGAAGAAGCCGTCCAGCACGCCAACGAGAACGGCTTTGAGCTCGCAGTCCAGACCACCGGACACGGCCTGACCACGACCACCAACGGCGTCCTCATCTCCACCAAGCGCATGAACAAGGTCGAGATCGACCCCCAGACCAGGACCGCCAGGGTTGAGGCGGGCGCGGTCTGGCAGCAGGTCGTCGAGGCGGCCGCACCGCACGGCCTCGCCCCGCTCAGCGGCGACGCGAGCGACGTGGGCGTCATCGGCTACACCCTCGGCGGCGGCTACAGCGTCCTGGCCAGGGAGTTCGGCTTCGCGAGCGACCGCGTTCGCAAGACCGAGAAAATCGGTGACGTCATCACCGCGCTGGAGTTCGAGCTGCTGGAGATCGACCAGGTCCACGCGGGCGAGATGTACTTCGGCGCCGAGCACGCGCCGCAGGTCTTCGAGGCCTTCCACCAGTGGGACCTCCCCGGCCACGTCACCCCGGCGCTCACCACCATCTCGTTCCCGGACATCCCGGTCTTCCCCGAACCGCTGAGGGGCCGCGACGTCGTCCGCGTGACCTTCGCGAGCACGCGGCCGTTCGAGGTCGACCACCTCCGGGTGGCCCCGAGGCTGCTCGAAGACTTCGGCGAGAAGCCCTTCGCGCAAGCCGCCGGCAAGCCGCTCCCGCCGCACACCTACCAAGGGGACAACGTCCTGCTGAACGACCTCCCGCTCGACGCACTTCAGCGCGTTCGGGAGAAGGCCGCGAACTCGGCCGTGCCGATCTTCCTCGGCGTCCACCCGCTCGGCGGTGCCCTGAAAGGTGACGCGAGGTACCTCCTCAAGCTGATCTCGCCGCAGCTCGGCGTGGAGCAGCTGCACGCGGAGGTGTTCGACGAGGTTCGGCCGTTCGTGATCGGCACCGCGCGGAACTTCCGGTACGCCGTAGGCTGACGGCATGACCCGAGTGGTTCTCGTGGAGGACCACGACATGGTCGCCGAGGCGATCGGCCTGGCCCTGGAACGCGCCGGGATCGAGGTGATCGCCCGCGCGACCACCGTCGCGACCGCGCTCGCGGACAGCCGCCGCGGCACGCCCGACGTCGTCCTCCTCGACCGCAGACTGCCCGACGGTGACGGCACCGCGCTGATCCCCGAGCTGGTGAAGGGCGGCGCGAAGGTGCTGGTGCTGACCGGCGAGGCCACCGCGTCGGTCGCCGCCCGCGTCGCCGAGGCAGGCGGATCGGGGCTGATCCTCAAGTCGGCGCGGCTGGACGAGCTGGTCGACGCGGTCCGCAAGGTCGCGGACGGCGAGGTGGTGTTCGACCCGAAGCTGCTCTCGGGTGTGTTCGACCGGCTGACCGGCCGGATCAGGGTCGCCGGGGCGACGCTCACCGCGCGTGAGCAGGAGACGTTGTTGTTGCTCGCGGACGGTGCCGGCACCGACCAGATCTCGACGCGGCTCGGCGTGGCCCGCAACACCGCCCGCAACCACGTCCAGCGCGTGCTCGACAAGCTCGGCGCCCGCTCGAAGCTGGAAGCGGTGACCATCGCCCGCCGCGAGGGCCTGCTCGACTGATGCAGCTGCACTAGACGCGCTGGTGGTTCTGCGTCTGCATCCGGCGCGATCGCGGGTGCACTGTGCATTGGTGACGACGAGCGCGCTCTCCGAGGCGGTGTTCTCCCTACCGGACGAGGACCATCGCGGCGGTGTGGCGCTGGCTCGTACGTTCGCCCGCCGCACCGCGATGATCTGCGGCTTCCGCGGCAACCACGAAGACGTCGTGCTGGTCGTCAACGAGCTCGCCACCAACGCCGTCTGCCACGGCGGCGGGCGGCCGTTCGTGCGCATCGTCGGTGGTCAGGACCGCGTGCTGGTCGAGGTCACGGACGACGAGGCGGCTCATCCCGAGCTGCGGTCCGGCCGTTGGGGCCTGCAGCTCGTCGCCCGGCTCGCGCAGGCATGGGGTGTGACAGAACGTGCAGGTCAGAAGGTCGTCTGGTGTGAGCTGACGGCCTGACCGCCATGATGTGCCCGTGCAACCGGACTGGCAGGACAGCGATCTCTTCCGGCTGCTCGTGCTCGGTGTGCGCGACTACGGCATCTTCATGCTCGACCCCGGTGGGCACATCGTGAGCTGGAACGCCGGTGCCGAGCGGATCAAGGGATGGGCCGCCGAGGAGATCATCGGACGGCACTTCTCCACGTTCTACCCGCCTGAGGACGTCCGCTCGGGCAAGCCGGAGTGGGAGCTGCGGGTCGCGAAGGCCGAGGGCGCGCTCGAGGACGAGGGCTGGCGGGTCCGCAAGGACGGCACCCGGTTCTGGGCGAACGTGATCATCACCGCCCTCTACGACGACACCGGCGAGCTGCGCGGGTTCGGCAAGGTCACCCGGGACATGACCGAACGGCGGCGCGCGGAACAACAGCTCACCGACCGGCGCCGGCTGCTCGCCCACCTGGTCGAGGCCCAGGAGCAGGAACGGCAGCGCATCGCGTGGGACGTCCACGACGACACGATCCAGGCCATGGTCGCGGTCGACATGCGGTTGCAGCTGCTCGCCCGCAAGCTGCCGCAGGAGCACCGCGACACCGTGGACCAGCTCGACGGCGCCGTCCGCTCCGCCATCAGCAGGCTGCGCAACCTGGTGTTCCGGGTCCGCCCGCCGGGGATCGAGCGCCAGGGCCTGCGCGACGCGCTGGCCACCTACCTCGCCGACACCGCGATGATGGCGGAGATCCACAACGAGCTGGAGCGGGAGCCCGGTGACGACGCGGCCATCACGATCTTCCGCATCTGCCAGGAAGCGCTGACCAACATCCGCAAGCACGCGCGTGCCTCGTCCGCGGCCGTTCACCTGTCCACTGTGGATCGTGGCTTTCTGGTGCGGGTGGTGGACGACGGCGTCGGAATCGCCGGCCTCGACTCGAACTCCGGGCACTTCGGCCTGATCGAGATGCGGGAACGGGCGGAGGCCGCCGGTGGCTGGTGCACGGTGAGCTCTCCGGAGGGCGGCGGCACGGTGGTGGAGTTCTGGCTCCCGGACGTGAGGCCGTGACGGTGAGAGTTCTGATCGCCGACGACGATCCCCTGATCAGGGACGTGCTGCGGGACGTGCTCGACGACGAGCCGGACCTGGAGGTCGTCGCGGTCGCGTCGGACGCGCGCGAGGCCGTCGAGCTGGCCGAACTGCACTTGCCGTCGGTCGTCGTGCTGGACGTGCGGATGCCTCACGGCGGTGGTGCGCGCGCGGCGACGGAGATCCTGCAACGGGCTCCCGGCACGCGCATCGTCGCGTTCTCCGCCTACACCGACGTGGGGGCCGTGGACGAGATGCGCCGCGCCGGGGTGACGGAGTACCTGGCCAAAGGCGTGCGCAACACCGAACTGGTCGACGTCGTCCGGCGGCTGGGGGAGCAATAGGTTGTGATGTGGGAGCATCGGCCGTAACGTCGAGAAGGTAGCCGGGTTCAGCAGCGTGCTCGGGGTCCGGGTTTCGCGCGCTTTCGGCCACCGGGGGTGTGCTGGTGAATGAATATCAGTTGAAGGAATCGCCGCTGCTCACCGTACGTGCCACCGAGGTGGCAGGAGTCGTGGTCGTGGCAGTGGAAGGGGAGATCGACGTCGACACCGCCGACGTCGTGCTCGACGCGTTGAGGCTCGGCTTCTCCTCGGGCGGCCCCGCCCTGGTCGCGGATCTCACCATGGTCAGCTTCTTCGGTTCGACCGGCATCTCCACCTTGATCACGGCTCACGAGGACGCGGAAGAGCAGGGCATCGTGTTCCACGTCGTGGCGCCGCAGCGCGCCGTGAGGAGACCGTTGCAGGTCACGGGCGTCGCCGACGTCCTGGCGCTGCACGACTCCGTTGACGAGGCGTTGTCCGCGCTGAAACCGGTGCCCAGCGAGTAGGCACCGGTTCTCCACGCGGTTCAGCCGGCGAGTTCGACCAGCGTGGGCACGACCTCTTCCGGATGCGGCATTTCCGCGATCTCCGCGGAAATGCCCGCGACCGCGGTCTGCACGTCGTTGTCCTGCAGCAGTTTGCGGGCCAGCTCGTACGCGGCCTCCGAGGTGAACTGCTCGCCGACGAGCTGTGCGCCGAGCCTCGCGTTCTCGACGATCTCGGCGTTGAGGAACTGGTCGGCGCCCTGCGGCAGCACGAGCTGGGGCACGCCGTGTGCCATTGCGGCGACCGTGGTGCCCGCGCCGCCGTGGTGCACGGCGAGATCTGCGTGCGCGAGCAGATCCGCCTGAGGCACCCACGACATGACGTGCACGTTGGCCGGTACGTCCTCGACCATCGACGCCTCGACCAGTGGCCCGGTGGCGACCAGCACTTCCGCGTCCAATCGTGACAGACCGGCGATCGCGGTCCTGATGAGCTCGATTCCGGCAAATGCCGTGCCGAACGTCAGGTACACGAGCGGCCTGCGATGTTCACTCACCCATTCGGGTAATTCTGCGGGCTCTGCGAACGGGACTGGTCGCATCGGAATCCGCTGCACGTTCGAGAGAAAGCCCAGGTCCTGCAAGGATGGCGGGAAGACATCAACATAGGGCGATCCGAGTCCGTAATGATGCCCATTCGGCAAGGTGATGCCGAGTTCGTTCAGGTATTCCAGCAGTCGCTCGCGCATGGCCTCCGGGACGAGCGTTTCGTCCATTCTGCCGTAACCGTGGCAGACGACCGGAATTCCCGCCTGCATGGCCGCGATCCCCGCGCCGGGGTTGATGATCTCGAAAACGACCAGGTCAGGCTTCTCCCGCTCCAGCACGGGCGCCAGGTCCTCGGCGAACTTGCGCGGCAGCAGCGAGCCGAACGCGTCGACCGCGGTCTGCCGCAGCATCTCGCGCTTGAACTCCGGTGTGCCGTGCTTCGAGTTCGCCTGCTTGAACGCCTGCCAGATGCCCATACCCGCTTCGACGGCGGTGAAACCCTGATTTCGCGCCAATCCCAGAAACTCCTGGTCGACGGCGTAGAGAACCTCGTGTCCCTGCTCGCGGGCGGCGGTCGCGAGCGGGAGTAATGGGTACATGTGTCCGTGCGAGCCTAAGCTCGAGAAGAGGATGCGCACTCAGCCACGATAGGTGCTTTTCATTTCCTCGGTGTGAGGTCTTCCCACAATGCCGCGATTTCCGACGGCGCGGGCATCGCGCCGATCTCGTCCCGCACCTCCGACGCGGCCCGTTGCAGCTTGGCGTCCTCGACGAGCCGGGTGAGCAGCTCCGGCGTGACGGAATTCGGCTGTGCGCTGAGCCCGGCTCGGCGGGTGGTGATCGCGTTCGCGTGCACCGTGCGGTCGCCCGGCCCCGGCTCGACCAGCTGCGGCACACCGGCCGCGAGCGCGCTGAGCAGCGTGCCCGCGCCACCGTGGTGCACGATGCCGTCGCAGAACGGCAGCACGCGCGGGATCGGCACCCAGCCGACCGTCTTGACGTTGTCCGGCAAGCCTTCCAGGCGTTCCGGCCGGATGAACACGAACTCGGCGTCGAGGTGCTCGGCAGCTTTCGCCACCGCCGCCATCATCCGGCCGGTGCCAGGTCCGGGCGCGGTGCTGCGGCTGACCAGGATGCGCGGCTTGCCGGCGGGTTCGGCGAGCCACTGCGGGACATCGCCGTCGCCGCTGTAGGCGACGAACCTCATCCGGTCCCCGCCGGGGAACGTGGCAAGGCTCGGCGGGGCGGTGCGCAGAACCGTTGCGGGAGAACGCACTTCGGCCCTCATCCGCGCGCCGACCGCCTTCGTCAGCTCCAGGCCGTCGAACAACGACACGTCGTGGACGATCGAGGGCACGCCCAGCGCGGACCCGGCGGCGGCCAGCGGTTCGTGCACCACGACGTCCGGCTTCCAGCCGCGGGCAAACTCCTGCAGCGGCTTGGTCATGGCGTCGCCGACCGTGCCGAAGAGTCGTGACACGAAGTCCAGCCTGCCGCTGCCCCGCATCTCCCTCTTGGCCACCAAGGGATGCGTCACCATGATGCGCAGCGCGATCGGTCCGAACCGGACGTTCGCCGGGACGACGTCCTCGACGTGCAGACCGGAGTCACGGACCCGCAGCGCCTCACCGCCGGTCGCGACCACGACCTCGTGGCCCGCGTCGCGCAACGCCAATGCCAGCGGCATCAACGGAAACACGTGACCGAGCAGAGGTGCGGCAACCACGAGAACGCGCATACAGCCAGGCTAACCCCGTCAGGGCTCGACCAGCCGTCGTACGGCGTCCTGCACGGTCTGCCGCCGCACCACGTGATCCGAGCTGTCCGCGGGCGCGTCGGACCACATCGACGCGATGGCCAGCACCAGCACCAGAACCTGCTCGGCGGAGAACCGCTGCGACACCAGGCCCTGGTCCTGTGCCCTCCGGATGGCTTCGATCTCCGCGGACCGGCTGATCCGTTCCGGCCGTTCCAGCCGGTGCCAGGTCGCGAGCCGGGCGAGCTCCGGGTGTTCGTGCTGCCGGTCGTACCAGCGTGCCGCGTACCCGGGCAGGTCAGCGGCGTCGAACTCGACGGCCGCCGCGTCCACCACCTCGGACCGCACCGCGTCGAACAGCTCTTCCTTGCCGCCGTAGTAGGTGTAGGCGAGGCCCGCGGAACACCCAGCGATGCGGGCGATGCGTTCCATCCGCGCGCCGCCGATCCCGTAGGCCGCGAACTCGACGAACGCGGCGTCCAGCAAGCGGCGGCGGGTCTGCTCCCGATCGCGGCTGCGCACGGTCACCAGGTTATGACGAAGGGCCGCACTCCCTGAAGAGTGCGGCCCGAGTACCGGAACAGCTTCGCTTGAACTACTTGTCCCGTCGACTACTTGGCCATGTCGAACCAGTTGAAGCCCTCGACCATCTGACGCGTGGTGTCGCTGACGTAGCGCGGCCCGGTCAGCTCCCAGCGCGTCACCCACTTGTAGGTGCCCGGCTCCATCGACTCGTCCTCCGCGGTGGTCTCGTCGTCCTTGGCAGGCGAGTACTGCTGGAACACGCGCCTGGTCAGCGTGACGTCGAGCGCCTCGTAGGCGGACTGGGTGTTGAGGTAGTCGCCCTCACCGTGGTCACCCGCGCGGCCGGGGTCGGCGAGCTTCAGCTTGATGGTGTTGCCGCCGAACGAGCCGGTGGCGGACACGACGGTGACGAGGTGGCCACCGCTGCGCTGCAACGCGTAGGCGCCGGGAGCGTCCTTGTAGCGGCCGTACACGAGCTGCAGGGGACCCTCGTTCAGCTTGCGGGCGAGGTCACCGGCGAAGTCGGGGTTCTCGAGCGTGCTGACGACACCCCGGGAGGTCTGCCAGCCGGCGTCACGGGCGGGCTGCGTGGCGATGTCCCACGCGGTGCGCAGGTTCGTCAGGTTGGTGGCGCCGTTGTACTTGGCGTCGAAGCCGATCTTCCCGAGCGAGGCGGTGACGAGGTCGTAGTCGCTCTGCTTCTGCGGGTCGACGTTCCCGAGCCTCGTGGGTCCCCAGCCGACCGGCGCGCCCTTCACGTGCCCCCAGTAGTGCAGGACGTTGTACAACGACGTCGGGCCGCAGTAGGCGTTGCCGTTGTTGTCGAGGTTGGTGCGGAACTGGTCCACATCGCTCACGCCGCACTTGCGGACGTTGAAGTCCGGGCCGGTGAGGTCGGCGGCGGTCACGCACGGCGCCGGGGTGCCGATGATGTCGGCGGAGGCCATCGGAGCGAAGGCGGTGGCGAGGGTGGCGGTGGCAGCGGCGGCGAGCAGAGCGGTGCGGATCATTTCGGTTTCCCCTTTGAGATCTCGTGTTCCCCTGTGGTGACACAAGATTCGCCGAGGTGAACCCCCAAAGGCATGAGGGGTGATCCCTCAACGTTCTGGGGTGAAAGTTGGGTGTATCAGGACCACCCCCACGTCGCTCCGTCTCAGGCGAGGACTCGGGAGAGGTCCCGGCGACCTGCGATGCCGAGCTTCGTGTAGATGCGGCCGAGGTGGTTCTCGACCGTCTTCGGCGTCACGAACAGCTCCTGCGCGATCTCCCGGTTCGCCCGGCCCGCCGCGGCCAGGTCGGCCACCCTGCGCTCGGACGCCGTGAGCGACTCGGCCCCCACGACCAGCTGCCTGCGCGGCCGGTCCCCGAGGGCTTCCAACGCCTCGACGGCCCTCGCGCGCAGCACCGCCGAGCCGCACTCACCCGCGAGATCGATGGCCCGGTGCAGCTGCTCGCGCGCGTCCGAACGTCGTCGCGCGACCCGCAGCGCCTCGCCCAGGTCGACCAGCGACCGGGCGAGCTCCAGGCGTGACGGCGAAGCTTCCAGCACGCTGACGGACTCGGTCAGCAGCTCCAGCCGTGCGTCGGCGCGGGCGTGCGCCGACAGCCGCAGAGCCGCGCCGACCTCGGTCGCCGCGCCCCACTTCCGCGCGATGCCGAGCTGTTCTGCGGCCAGCTCCGCAGCGGGTTCGCCGAGCTGCAGCAACGCCCGCACAGCCACCCCGCGCCACGGAATCGTCGGCGGATCCACCTGCACGGCAGCCATCGCGTCGCGCTGCCGGTACGCCTCTTCGAGCGCTCGCGAGGCGTTGCCCCTGGCCAGTGCGATCAGGCCGCGCACCTCGTGCAGCCAGATCGTCGGCATCATCAGAGCGGGGTCTTCGAGGTCGAACCTGTCCATCACGGTCTGGGCCGCTTCGACGTCGCCGCGTTCGAGTGCCGCGTAGACCGCGAAGTGCGTCGAGGTGGCCCTGAGGCCGATCACCTGCGCGACCGGGTCTTCGTGGGCGATGGCCGCGAGCGCGCCCTCTGCCTCGGCCTCGACGATCTGCATGTTGCCGCAGCGCCAGTTCAGGAACTGCGAGGCGTTGGTGACCATCGCGAACTCGACCGGCGACCCGTGCGCCCGCACCTTCAAGCGCGCGCGTTCGATCTCGCGCCGTGCGACGTCCACGCCGTCTGCGGCCATCAATGCCAGCAACGCGACGAGCCACGCCACCATCGCGTCGATGCTGCCCGTCGCGTCGTCGAAGTACGCGCCGTTGGCCAACGCACGCGTCGCCGTCGCCCTCACCTCGTCGTGCGGCCACACCTCGTAGCGGCCCATTTGCGCGAGGAGGCCGAGCAGCGTGCGTTCGTCGGGCGTGCTGCCCGCGAGGTTCGCGTACGTGCTGAGGTGCGCGGACGCGGTCTGGCGCCGGTCGGGCAGGAACGACCGGAACACCGCCAGCCGCGCTTCCAGATGCAGCCGCGACTCGCCGCCGGGCCGTGCCGCGATGGCCTCGGTCAGCTCCTCGATGGCGGCTTGGGGGCCTTCCAACACGGCTGTCGCCGACGCTGCCGCTGCCACGAGCTCGGCGTCCGGCAGTCCTGCGGCGGCGGCCTTCAGATGGTGGTGCGCCTTGACCGCGTCGCCCGTCCGCAGCAGCGCTCGGCCCAGTTCGGCTCGTAGCGCGGCATCGTTCGGACGCTCGTCCACGGCTCGTTGGAGGTGCGCGGCAGCGGTGTGCGGGTCGCCGGCGGCCAACAGCTGCGAGGCGGCCTTGCGCAGCACCTCGGCGGCGCTCGGGAGTGTCCCCTTAGGAGCGTGCACGAGGTGCGCGGCCACCCGGTCGGCCGGGGCGTGGGCCTCCCACAACGCTTTCGCGGCCTTCGCGTGCAGCGAGGCGCGCGCGATCGGCCCGAGACCGGTCAACACCGCCTCGCGCACAACGGGATGCACGAACTCCAGGTACTCACCGGTGACGATCACGTTCGCGGCCGTGAGCGCCTCGACCGCGTTCGGCAGGTCGTCGACGTCCGCGAGAGCTGCGGCCTGCCAGGGATCGGCGTGCGACCCGAGGACGGCGATCGCACCCGCGAGTGCCACGGCGTTCGCGGGCAGCCGGCCGAGCGTGGCGCGGAAGACCGTGCTGGGCCCGAGGCCGCCGATCTTCGTCGCCGTTTCCGCTGCTTCGAGCGGCAGCCCGAGAGCCTTGAGCTCGTCGACCAGCACCTCGGTGAGGAACGGGTTGCCACCGCTCGCCGCGTGCAGGGCCTTGACGACCTCGGGATGGCCGTCGACGAGCTCTTCGAGGGCCTCGGTGGTGAGCGGGCGCGGCAGCAACCGGTCCGCCGACACGCTGAGCTGGGCGAGCGGCCCCGAGTTGTCCGCCGGCCGGGTCGCGACCACCAGCGCGATCGGCAGGTCCGCGATCCGGCGTGACAGGTAGACGAGGAACTGCAGCGACGACAGGTCGGCCCAGTGCGCGTCGTCGACCGTGATCAGCAGCGGGCGGGTGGAGGAGAGGTCCACCGCGACCCACCACAACGAGTGCAACGTGCGCGCGAGCTCGGCCTCACTGGGATCCAGCGCCGCGTCGTCGAGTGCCTTCAGCGCGGCCCCGGACGGCCCGGCCAGGATCTTCTCCCGGATCTCGCCCGAGTACCGCGACACCGACCGCTCGACCATCTGCCGGACGACGCCCCACGCCATGGCGCTCTCCAGGGCGTCGCCGACAGCTTGCAGACGACCGAATCCACGCTGTTTGGCCAGCTCACGGCACTCGTGCACGAGCCTGGTCTTGCCGATGCCCGCACGGCCCTCGATGACGACGACACGACCCTCACCACGGGTGGCTGCGTCGAGAGCTTCACGAATGTGCGCGATCTCGGAGTCACGTTCAAGTGGTTCGCGCACGAATTGATCGTAGCGGCCATTCGGCGGGCTACATGCTGGTCATCGACACCGCATCCGGGCGACTTGATGCTCCATTGGTGTGAACGTCACTTCACGCACCCGTCCTGGACCGCTCCGTTGCCGGCGAACTGGTTCTCGACGAACGCCTTCGCCACCCCCGGATCGGCCTCCACGTAGGCCGGCCCGTTGTAGGTGGGCGGTGCCTCGACCGGCAGGGTCGCGGCCTGGATCTTGACAGGGCCCTGGAACCGCTGGGCGAACTCCACCACGTCCCACCCCGCGTCGACCTGGATCGTCTTGCTGATCTCGCGGGCGAACGGGAGCGCGTTGTCCTTGGTGATCTTCGCGGCGAGCCCGGTGAGGAACGCCTGGTGACGCCTGGTCCGGTCGAGGTCACCGTTGGACAGGTCGTGACGCTGACGAAGGAACGCGAGCGCCTGGTCACCCGAGATGGTCGACCTGCCCGCGGGCAGGTCGACGCCCCTCGTCGAGCTCGGCGAGGTCGTCAGTCCCGCC
>NZ_JBEXPJ010000087.1:0-33745 GCF_040611995.1 Lentzea sp. NPDC006480 | reverse complement strand
GGCCGGTACGTGCGGCTCGACCTGACCCAGCGCGCGACGCAGTGGGGTTATTCACTGTGGGAGTTCCAGGACGATCAGGAGGTCGCCGCCTTCGACCTGCTGGGCGCCGCGCAACGCGAGGCGCTGCACGCGACCGGCCTTCGGGGCGGTGATCGCGGCCTCCATCTTCATGGCCTCGATCGTCGCGACCGTCTGACCCGCGTCGACCGAGTCACCCTCGGCCACCACCGCCGTGACCACACCGGCGAACGGCGCCGCGACGTGGTTCGGGTTGCTCCGGTCGGCCTTCTCGGCGACCGGGATGTCCGTCGTCACGGAGCGGTCGCGCACCTGGATCGGCCGCAGCTGGCCGTTCAGGGTCGCCATCACCGTGCGCAGGCCGCGCTCGTCCGCCTCGGAGATCGCCTCCAGGCCGATGAGCAGCCGCACGCCCGGTTCCAGGTCGACGGAGTACTCCTCGCCCGGACGCAAACCGTAGAAGAAGTCCTTGGAGCGCAACACCGACGTGTCGCCGTAGGCCTCGCGGTGCGTGAGGAACTCCTTCGTCGGCGCCGGGAACAGCAGCCGGTTCAGGGTCGCCCGGCGAGCATCGACCAGGCCGGCCTCGTCCTCGGGCGAGAGCTCCTCGATCGGCTTCGGCGCCGGCCTGCCTTCGAGAGCCTTCGAGCGGAACGGCTCAGGCCAGCCACCGGGCGGGTCGCCCAGCTCGCCGTGCAGGAAGCCGATCACCGACGCCGGGATGTCGAACTTGCCGGGGTCGGCCTCGAACTCCTTCGGCGAGACACCCGCGCCGACGAGGTGCAGCGCGAGGTCACCGACGACCTTGGACGACGGCGTCACCTTCACCAGGTGGCCGAGCATCCGGTCGGCGGCCGCGTACATGGACTCGATCTCCTCGAACTTCTCGCCCAGGCCGAGCGCGACGGCCTGAGTGCGCAGGTTCGAGAGCTGACCACCGGGGATCTCGTGGTGGTAGACGCGACCGGTCGGGCCGGGGATGCCGGACTCGAACGGCGCGTAGATCTTGCGCACCGACTCCCAGTACGGCTCCAGGTCGCAGACGTTCTGCAGGTCGAGACCCGTGGAGTGCTCGGTGTGGTCGGTCAGCGCCACGATCGACGACAGCGGCGGCTGCGACGTCGTGCCCGCCATCGACGCGGTCGCGCCGTCGATCGCGTCCACGCCGGCCTGGATCGCCGCGAGGTACGTCGCCAGCTGGCCGCCCGCCGTGTCGTGCGTGTGGAGGTGGACCGGGAGGTCGAACTCCTTGCGCAGCGCGGTGATCAGGCGCGACGCGGCCGGGGCTCGCAAGAGCCCGGCCATGTCCTTGACGCACAGCACGTGCGCGCCGGCGCCGACGATCTGCTCGGCCAGCTTGAGGTAGTAGTCCAATGTGTACAGACGTTCGTCCGGATTGGACAGATCGCTGGTGTAGCACAGGGCGACCTCGGCGACCGCGGTGCCGGTCTCGCGCACGGCCTCGATCGCCGGGCGCATCTGCTCGACGTCGTTCAGCGCGTCGAAGATCCGGAAGATGTCGATGCCGGTGTTCGTCGCCTCCTGCACGAACGCCTTGGTGACCGCCTCGGGGTACGGCGTGTAGCCGACCGTGTTGCGGCCGCGCAGCAGCATCTGCAGGTTGATGTTCGGCACGGCCTCGCGCAGTGCGGCGAGCCGCTCCCACGGGTCCTCGGCGAGGAACCGCAGCGCCACGTCGTACGTCGCGCCGCCCCAGCACTCCAGCGAGAGCAGCTCGGGCGTCATGCGCGCCACGTGCGGTGCGACGGCGAGCAGGTCCTTGGTGCGCACTCGGGTGGCGAGCAGCGACTGGTGCGCGTCGCGGAACGTCGTGTCCGTGACGCCGACCGCCTTGCTCTCCCGCAGCCAGCGCGCGAAGCCCTCGGGGCCGAGCTCGACCAGCTTCTGCTTGGAACCGGCGCGCGGTTCGGCGTTCAGGTCGATGATCGGCAGCTTCTCGCGCGGGTCGACCGCGGTCGGACGCGTGCCGTTCGGGTGGTTGACCGTGACGTCCGCGAGGTAGGTCAGCAGGCGCGTGCCGCGGTCGGCCGAGTGGCGCGCCGTCAGCAGGTGCGGGCGCTTCTCGATGAACGACGTGGTGACGCGGCCCTCGTAGAAGTCCGGGTCGTCCAGCACGGCCTGGATGAACGGGATGTTCGTGGACACACCGCGAATGCGGAACTCCGCGATCGCGCGGCGCGCACGGGCGACGGCGAGCGCGAAGTTGCGGCCGCGGCACGTGAGCTTCACGAGCATCGAGTCGAAGTGCGGGCTGATGGCCATGCCCGCGCCCGCCGTGCCGCCGTCGAGACGAATGCCGGAGCCACCGGGCGAGCGGTAGGCGCTGATCGTGCCGGTGTCCGGGCGGAACCCGTTGGCCGGGTCTTCCGTCGTGATGCGGCACTGCAGGGCGGCGCCGCGCAGCTGGACCGTGTCCTGGCTGAGCCCGAGGTCCTCCAGCGACTCGCCGGACGCGATGCGCATCTGCGACTGCACGAGGTCCACATCGGTCACTTCTTCGGTGACCGTGTGCTCGACCTGGATGCGCGGGTTCATCTCGATGAAGACGTAGTGGCCCTGCGGGTCGAGCAGGAACTCCACCGTGCCGGCGTTGCGGTAGCCGATGTGGCGCGCGAACTTCACGGCGTCGTTGCAGATGCGGTCGCGCAGCTCGGGGTCGAGGTTCGGCGCGGGCGCGATCTCGATGACCTTCTGGTGGCGCCGCTGCACGGAGCAGTCGCGCTCGAAGAGGTGGATCACGTTGCCGTGGCCGTCGGCGAGGATCTGCACCTCGATGTGGCGCGGCTCGACCACGGCCTGTTCGAGGAACACCGTCGGGTCGCCGAACGCCGACTCCGCCTCGCGCGACGCCGCTTCGAGCGCCTCGCGCAGTGCGGCCGGCTCGTCGACCTTGCGCATGCCCCGGCCGCCACCACCGGCGACGGCCTTGACGAACACCGGGAAACGCATCGTCTTCGACGCTTCGAGCAGCTCGTCGATGTTCGACGACGGCGCGCTCGACTCCAGCACCGGCAGCCCGGCCTCGCGGGCGGCGGCGATGGCGCGCGCCTTGTTGCCCGTCAGCTCCAGAACCTCGGCGACGGGACCGATGAACGTCAGGCCCGCCTCGCGGCAGGCCATCGCGAGTTCTGGATTTTCGGAGAGGAACCCGTATCCGGGGTAGATCGCGTCAGCGCCGGCCTTGCGGGCGGCCTTGATGATCTCGTCGACGGAGAGGTAGGCGCGGACGGGGTGACCGGGGTCACCGATCTCGTACGACTCGTCGGCCTTCAACCGGTGCAGCGAGTTGCGGTCTTCGTGAGGGAAAACGGCGACCGTTCCCGCGCCCAGTTCGTAGGCGGCTCGGAACGCGCGAATCGCGATCTCGCCGCGGTTGGCGACAAGAACCTTGCGGAACATCCGTAGCCCTCCCGGGTGTTGCTCGGCGGTCAGTTCGGGCACGTTACCGTGCGACTCTTGCCTGTTGGGAGGACTGTCTCACGTGATGGGTGTCATCCTGATCGGTCTTGCTGGTGAGGATTCTCGCGGTTTGAGACCTGGTGCGACACCCGCCACCCGGTCAGACTCCGACCGGTAGTGGGATTCACCAGATCGAGTGACGATCTTGGGAGCCATCTCGGTAGGGTGAGCCATATGGCCGGGGCTGATGGAGCCGGGCAGCCTACTGCCCGCACACCGCATTTCGACGTTGTCCTCCGTGGTTACAACCAGCGACAGGTGAACGAGAGAGTCACTCGCCTGGAGTTTGATCTCAAGAACTCGAACCGCGCTCGCGACGCCGCTGCCGCGCAGGTCGGCGAGCTCACGAAGCTGCTGAACTCGATGCGCGCGGATCTCGACAAGACCAAGATGCAGCTCCAGAACCTGGCCAACAGTCCCGTGAGCGCGTCGAACGTCACCGAGCGTGTTCGCGTGATGATGTCGCTGGCCGAGGAAGAGATCGCGGACATCCGCCAGGGCGCCCTCGACAAGGCGGCCGCCACGCGTGGCGAGGCCGAGAAGTGGGCGGCGGAACAGCGCGAGAACCACAACCGCCTGCTGGCCGAGACCGAGGCCCGTCGCAAGCAGCTGGAAGTCGCGCACCAGCAGCGCACGGCCGAGCTGGAGAAGCAGTTCGCCGAACGCAAGTCGGCGCTGGAGGCCGAGCACGACGCCCTGCGCACCCGACTGACCTCCGAGCACGAGGCCCTGGTGGCCGAGGTGCGCGCCGAGGGCGAGCGCGTGGCCGCGGAGTTCGAGAAGAAGTCGGCCGACCTGGACGCCCACCGCGTGGAGCTCGACGCCAAGTACAAGGCGTACCACGACGAGCTGGACAAGGAGTACGACGGCCTCAAGGCGACGCTCGCCGCCGAGCACAAGAAGGTGCTGGCGGACGCGCAGGCCGAGGCTTCGCGGATCGCCGAGGAGTCCGAGGCCACGCGGGTCGCCGCGCTGGCGAAGCTCGACGAGGCGCTGGCGTCGAAGCAGGCAGAGGCCGAGAAGGCGCTGGCCGAGCTGGAGGCCGAGTCGCTGGCCCGTGCCGAGAAGACCACCGCGGACGCGACCGCGCAGGCTGCCGCCCTGGTCAGTGCGGCGGAGGAGAAGGCCGCCACGGTCACCCGCGAGGCGGACGAGAAGGCCACCACGACCGTGCGGGAAGCCGACGAGAAGGCTGCCGCGCTGGTTCGGGATGCCGAAGCCAGGACTTCGACCCTGGTCCGCGAGGCCGAGGAGAAGTCGGCGGCCGCGGTGGCGCGGTCCGACCAGCGCGCGGCCGCTGCCGCGGACCGGGAGGCATCGCTGCGGTCGGCGCACGACAACCTGGCCACGCAGTTCCACGCCGCGCAGGCCGCGGTGGAAGCGGCGATGTCGGTGCTCAAGCCGCTGGAGGACGGTTCGGCGGCGGATGAGGCCGACGACCCGAAGACCGAGCAGTTCCCGAAGCCCCGCCAGAACTAGTCCGTCGTGCGAGGTCCCCGTGTCCCGGCCTGGATGCGGGGACCTTTGCCGTTCGTGGTGACTAGCCAGGCTTTCCCGAGGTCCGGAGCCGTGCCTGCGAAGGTCTGAGCAGCCACCCCGGCGTCCAGACAGCTGCCGAAGCCGTGCCAGCACTCGTTCGCGACAGCGAGGCATTCTCCAGTTCCGGATCCGCGCCTGCGAAGCGCCGAGCCGCCACGCGTGCGCGCAGGCAGCGTCCGAAGCCGCACCAGAACCGGTTCGGGACAGCCGTGGTCGTCGCGCTGACGTGAGCGTTCGGGCAGAAGTTCGAGGTCCCCGCGGCCGGCTTGAACGCGGGAACCTCGGCCGTTCGTGATGACGGGCTAGGCCTTCTCCAGGAAGTCCGCCCGTTCCTCGGTCAGCAGGGTCGCCACCATCCCCGCCAGGCCGGGGTGCTTCTCCAGATCCGGATCGGCGTCCACGAACCCCTGAGCCGCCACCCGCGCGTCCGCGATGATGTCCTCGTCGCGCAGCAGGGAGAGCATCTTCAGGGCCGAGCGGCGGCCGGACTGGGCGGCGCCGAGGATGTCGCCCTCGCGGCGCAGTTCGAGGTCCAGCTGGGCCAGTTCGAAGCCGTCCAGAGTGGACTCGACCGCGCGGAGGCGTTCCATCGTCGCGGTCATCTCCGGCATCTCGGTGACCAGCAGGCAGAGGCCCGGCGCGCTGCCTCGGCCCACGCGGCCGCGGAGCTGGTGGAGCTGCGAGACGCCGAAGCGGTCGGCGTCCATGATGGCCATGACGGTGGCGTTCGGGACGTTGACGCCCACCTCGATGACCGTGGTGGCGACGAGCACCTGGACCTGGTTGGCGGAGAAGGCGCGCATCACGGCGTCCTTCTCGTCCGGGGGCATGCGACCGTGCAGGATCTCGATCCGCAGGCCGCGCAGGGGGCCCTGGGCCAGCATCGTGGCCACGTCGACCACGGACAGGGCCGGGCGCTTGTCCTCGTCCTCGGACGAGGACTTCGCGGGCTCCTCGTCGCCGATGCGCGGGCACACGAAGTAGGCCTGGTGGCCCGCGGCCACTTCCTCGCGCACACGGGCGAAGGCGCGGTCCAGCCAGGCGGGCTTCTCGCGCACCGGCACGACCGAGGTCTTGATCGGCGAACGGCCGCCGGGCAGCTCGCGCAGAGCCGACACCTCCAGGTCGCCGTAGACGGTCATGGCGACGGTGCGCGGGATCGGCGTCGCGGTCATCACCAGGACGTGCGGGTTTTCCCGTTCACCGCGCGCTGAGAGAGCGGCGCGCTGCTCAACGCCGAAGCGGTGTTGTTCGTCGACGACGACGAGACCCAGGGAGTGGAACTCGACCTTCTCCTGGATGATCGCGTGCGTGCCGACGACGATGCCGGCCTCGCCGGACACGATGTCGAGCAACGCCTGGCGCCGCTGAGCCGTGTTCATCGAGCCGGTCAGCAACGTCACCCGCGTCGCGTCCTCCGCGCCGCCGAGCTGGCCCGCTTGGGCGAGATCGCCGAGCATCTCGGAAAGCGAGCGAGCATGTTGTGCCGCAAGGACTTCCGTGGGCGCGAGCATGGCGGACTGACGACCGGCGTCGACGGCCTGCAACATAGCTCGCAACGCCACCATCGTTTTTCCTGACCCGACCTCCCCTTGCAGCAGGCGGTTCATCGGCACGACCGAGGCCAGGTCCTCGGAGATCTGCTCGCCCACCGACACCTGACCAGCCGTCAGCGTGAACGGCAGCCGCGCGTCGAAAGCGTCGAGAATTCCGCCGGACCGGCGTGCGCACGAGGGAGCCGGGCGCGCCCTGGAAGCCTTGCGGCGCTGGGCCAGGGTGAGCTGCACGGCCAGCGCCTCGTCCCACTTGAGCCGTTGCTGCGCCACGGAGATCTGCGCCCAGCTGTCCGGCCGGTGGATCGCCCGCAGCGCCTCCTCCAGGCCGATCAGGCCGTGCTCCTCGCGGAAAGCAGCCGGCAGCGGGTCCTCGGGCACGCCGTCCCAGATCTCCAGCAGCTGCTTCACGCAGTTGGCGATGTTCCACGTGTTGATGTGCTGCGAAGCCGGGTAGACGGGCAGGAACGTCTGCAGGAACGACGAGCCGTCCTGCTCCGCGGTGAGGATCTCGAACGCGGGGTGCACCAGCTGCAGGTTCTGCCGGTAGCGGCCCACCTTGCCGGCGAACAGGGCGCGGGTGCCGGGCAGCAGCTCCTGCTCCGCCACGAACGCCACCTTGCCGAAGAACACCAGGTGCAGCTCGGACGTGCCGTCCGTGATCACCGCCTCGGTCATGTGGCCGTGGCGGGCCTTCATGCGCCGCTTGGTGCACTTGCGGACCTCGGCCTGGACGGTGACGTGCTCGTCGATTTCCAGGGACCTGATGTCCGTCAGCTTCCCGCGCTCGTCGTAGCGGCGCGGGTAGTGGCGCAGCAGGTCACCGGCCGTCGTGAGGCCGAGGCCGGTCTCCAGTGCGTCGGCGGTCTTCTTGCCGAGCAACGGCTGCAGCTTGTCGTCGAAGGAGATCATCGCGTCCCATTCAACTACTCGACACCGACAAAAATGACCGCGTCGGGCTGACCACCCGGATAAGCCGTCACCTCGACCTCCGGATGGGTCACCCGGAGGTGGTCTTCCAGCACGTCCACCAGGCCGGACGGAGCATCAGCGCCGAGGATCACCGTCACCAGCTCGCCGCCGCCGGCCAGCATCCGGTCGACCAGGCGGCACGACAGGTCCATCAACGACTCCGCGGTCGACGGGCCGGGCTCGATCAGCACGACCTCGCCGTCCAGCATGCCCAGCAGGTCGCCCGGCTGGCAGCGGCCCACCCACGTCAACGCCTCGTCCGCGGCGATCGCGAGCTCGCCACGGCGCGTGGCAGCAGCAGCCTCGGCCATGGCGACAACGTCGTCACCGGCACGCCTAGAAGAGTCGTGCACCGCCAACGCCGCGAGGGCCTGCACGGGCGAGAACGTGGGCACCACCACTACGTCCTGCCCCGCGGCCTGTGCGTACGCCACGGCTTCATCCAGGGCCTCGCGGATGTCCGGATCACCCGGCAGCACCGCGACGTGACGCGCGCGCGTCGACACGATGGCGGACAACAGATCCGTGGGCGTCGCAGAAGAAGTGGCGAGGTCGAACACCGTGGCTCCCTCGGCGCGGAACAGGTCCACCGCGCCGCTCACCACCACCACGATCGACCGGTCGCGCACGAACCGCGAAGCCTGCGCGGCGATCTGGTCGGCGAACCGCGCCACCGTGATCCGGTGCGGACGCCCAGCGCGCACACCCGCCTCGATGGCCGCGCCGATGTCGTTGCAGTGCACGTGCACGGTCCACAAGGAAGCACCATCACCGACGACGGACACGCAGTCGCCGAGCAGGTTCAGCGACACGCGCAGCTCCCCGACAGCCTCCTCCGAGGTGTCGTCGAGCAGGTACATGACCTCGTACTCGAACTCCGGCGACCCGCTCTCGCGCTCGGTCGTCAGCGACTCGGGCGTGCGCGGCAGCAGCGGCGCGTCCATCGGCGTTTCCACGGCTTGACCGGTGATCACCGCGGCCAGTGTGTCCAACAACACAACGAGACCACGTCCGCCCGCGTCGACCACCCCAGCCTTCGCCAGCACGGCGAGTTGCCGCGGCGTGTCGGCCAACGCCACCGCACCCGCGCGCGACGCCGCCATCACGACCTCGTCGAGTTCGTCCGACGGGCAGTCCCGTGCGGCCTCCGCAGCGGCGTGCAGCACTGACAGGACCGTGCCGGCAACCGGCTTGGACACAGCAGCAGTGGCCAGCTCATCAGAGCGTTGCAGGCCCTTCCGCAGCGCCGAACCCGTGACGAGCGAGACCTCCTGCACGGTCTCCGCGAGGCCCCTGAGCACCTGGGACAGGATCACGCCGGAGTTCCCGCGGGCTCCCGCGAGCGCGCCACGGGCGAGTGCGGCCAGCGCCTCGCCTACCGTGGAGATGGGCGAGCGCAGCAGCGCGTCGAGCGCCGACTGCATCGTGTGCAGCAGGTTGGTACCTGTGTCACCGTCGGGCACGGGGAAGACGTTGATCTGGTCGATCGCCTCCCGGTTGGCGTCCAGCGACCGCACGCACGCGTCCGCCCACCTGCGCACCGCGACCGCATCCATGACCTGCATGGCGGCGAGGGTATCCACCCGGTTTGGTCGCGGGTGAGGCCACCGGCTACCCTGATTGGGTTGCCGTGCCCGGTTGAGGCTTGTGCACGCTTGCGCGCCCACCGGGACGCGAGACTCACCGCTTGAGGAACCTGAAGGAGTGGCTGACGTGGCTGCCGTGTGCGACGTCTGTGGCAAGGGGCCGGGCTTCGGCCATTCGGTTTCGCACTCCCAGCGGAAGACGAACCGCCGCTGGAACCCGAACATCCAGTCTGTGCGCGCGAAGGTCTCGACCTCGCAGCGTCAGCGGATCAACGTGTGCACGTCCTGCCTGAAGGCCGGCAAGGTCGTGCGCGGCTGATCACCGCCACAGCGCAAGAACCAGAAGAGCCCGGCTCCGGCCGGGCTCTTCTGCGTTTCCGGGAGGTATTCCGGGGAATACCCAAACAAGACGTGATACGGCGCCAAACGAGACGTTGTTGAATAGTTCCTGAACTTACGCTTAGTTTGGGAGCATGCGAGTCCTGGTGACGAGCTGCCCCGGTTATGGGCACCTTTATCCGCTTATTCCACTGAGCTGGGCGTTGAGCAACGCCGGGCACGACGTGCTGCTCGCGTTGCCCGACCAGTTCACGCAGGTGGCAGCCGCTACCGGACTGCCGGCCGCCGCGGTGGGACCGGTATCGATCCGGGAAGTCTTCGAGCAGGCGAATCACGCGCTCTATTCCGGGAATGTGACTGAAGCTCTGATCGAGCACGTCACCGAGCATTACGCGAAAATAGCCCGTTTCACGGTCGCCAACGTGATCGCTCTGGCCGAAAGATGGCGGCCGGATGCCGTAATGCACACGCCGTGGGAGTACGCGGGGCCGATCGCCGCCGCACGACTCGGTGTTCCTCTCGTCCGGCACACCTGGGGCGTCGCACTGCCGCCCGAGCTGGCACCCGCCGAGGCCGAGGCGCTCGCACCGGTTCACCGTGAGCACGGGTTCCCCCGCGACCCCGCGTTCGAGGTGGACGTCTGCCCACCCGCGCTGCAGTACCCGGACGCGCGGGCGGGCGTGCCGATGGCCTACACCGCCTACAACGGCTCGGGCGTGCTGCCGTCGTGGCTGTTCGAGCCGCGTACCAGGCCGAGGATCTGCGTGACGCTCGGCAGCGTGCCCGTCCCCGGCGGAGAGCACGACCGGGTGCTGCGCACCGTGCTCGCGGGCCTCGCCACGATCGACGCCGACGTGCTGGTGATCACAGGAGGCGGCGCGCTCGATCCGGGCACGCTCCCCGCCAACGCCCGGGTCGTGGACTGGCTACCGCTCAACCAGGTGCTCAAGACGTGTGACGCCGTGGTGCACCACGGCGGGTCGGGCACGACCATGACCTCGCTGCACGCGGGCCTGCCGCAGCTCGCGCTGCCGCAGATGTGCGACCAGCACCGCCACGCCGACCGCGCGGAAGCCGTCGGCGCCGCCGCCAAGCTCATCGGAGACGACATCACCGCGGAGTCCGTCCGCGACCATGCCGCCTGGCTGCTGGAGGACCCGGCACCGCGCGTGGCCGCGGAGAAGATCCGCGACGAGATGCGGGCACTGCCGCCACCCGCCGCCGTCGTCTCCTCCCTCATCTCACTCGTGGAGGCAGGATCGTGAAGACAGTCGTGGTGACCGGCGCAGGCGGCTTCATCGGCTCGCACGTCGTGGAGACGTTGCTGGGCACCGACACCCGCGTGATCGCCTTGTACCGGGCGGATCCGCCGCCGTTCGCCGCCCCGAACCTCCAGACGTTCCCGCTCGACCTGCGCGACGAGAACGAGCTCCGGGCCGTGCTGCGGTACGCGGCTCCCAACGCGCACACGGTGATCCACACGGCGGCGATGGACGGCAACGCGGCGTTCAAGCGCGACAAGACCGCCGAGATCTTCGACACGAACCTGCGCATCGGCTCGAACGTGCTGAACGCCGCCCGCGACGCGGAGGTCCAGAACGTCGTGATGGTCAGCTCCGCCGAGGCGTCCGTGGAGTCGGACAACGGCTACGCGCTCTCGAAGTCCGTCGTCGAACTGCTGGCGGAGCAGTATCGCAAGCAGTACGGCATGCGGATCTTCCTGCCGCGCCCGTCGAACGTCTACGGCCCGCGCGACAAGGTCCACCGGGTGATCCCCGCGATGATCAGCCGGATCACCTCCGGCCAGGACGTCGAGATCTGGGGCGACGGCTCCCAGACGCGGTCTTTCGTGCACGTGCGCGACGTCGTGGCGGCGATCCTGCAGATGGTCGCGCAGGACACCGCCGACGTGCTGACCGTGGCGACCCGCGAGACGATCTCGATCCTCGAACTGGCCCGGACGTTGTGCGCGTTGCTGGACGTGCCGGAACGGATCCGGCTCGACCTCACGAAACCCACCGGAGCACCGGCGCGACCGCTCGACACCACGCGGATGTACGAGCTGGTGACGCCCCGGCCGTTGCATCAGGGACTCGGCGAAACCGTGTCCTGGTACCGCTCGACGCTCCCGCTGGCGGCCTGACGACGCAGGGCGCGGTGCACGAACACCAGGCACGCGACACCGCTGAGCACCGCGCCGGCGCCACCGAGCGCGAACACCGCTCTTGGACCCATGACCAGCAGCAACAGACCTGCGGTAGCCGTTCCGACCAGGTTCGCACCGATCACCATCGAGCTGACCGCGGCGAATGCCCGCCCGCGCATCTCGTCCGGCGTGCGCAGCCGGACGATCGCGTTGACCGTCACGTTGTCGACGCCGTTGGACACACCGCCGATGAGCCACCCGATCCCCGCGGTCACGACGTACGGGAACATCGCCGGGATCAGCACCGCGACGCCGGTGGTGATTCCCGTGATCGCGAGCGCGTAGGCGGCCTGGGGCACGGTCTCGAGCCGCGCGGCCAGCCGGTTGCCGAGCAGGATGCCGACCATCCAGCACGCCTGCATCGCGCCCAGCAGGAACTCGTCACCGTGCAGCACGAACCGCACGAACGCCGGGTCGACCACGTTGATCACCACGACCGCGCCGACGAAGAACGCCAGCCCGACGATCGCCGCGAACAGGACAGGATCGCGCCGCACGTGACTGATGCCCGCCAACGCGCTGGGGCGCTTCTCGTGCTCGCCGGAAGGCCTGCGTTCCGAGCGCACGAACGCCAGCAGCGCCGCGTAGACGAGGAAGGTCGCGCCGTCGACGAGCAACGCGGCGGGGTGCCCGAAGATCCCGGCGAGCAACGCGCCACCGGTCACGCCCGCGATGTTGCCGACACTGCGCGCGGTGCCGAGCCACGCGTAACCACGTGTCGCTTCTTCTTCGCCCGCGATGTGCGGCACCAGGGCAGCCGTGGCAGGCATGGCGATCGCACGGCCGCAGCCGGACAGGAACACGAGCGCCACCACGAACCCGGGCAGGCCCATCAACGGCGCGGCCGCCGCGATCGCGACACCCTGGCAGAGCAGCGCGACGATCAGCAGTCCGCGGTTGGGCAGCCGGTCGACGAGCACGCCCGCGAACGGCGCGCCGAGCACGACGGGCAGCAGTTCGGCGACCAGGATCGCGGCCACGAGCAGCGAACTGATCGGCGTCGCCCAGAACAGCAGAACGAGCAACGACAACGAGTTGCCGAACTCGGAGACGGCCGCCCCCGCGGCCACCAACGACAGATCGCGATTCCCCCGCATGTCTCCGACGCTAGTGGGGAGACGTGCGGGGGCAATCGAATTCCTACGGCAGCTTCCAGTCGACCGGCTCCGCGCCCTGCTTCTCCAGCAGTTCGTTGGCGCGGCTGAACGGCTTCGAACCGAAGAAGCCCGCGTGCGCCGACAGCGGCGACGGGTGCGCGGACTCGATGGCGGGCAACGGTTCCAGGAGCGGACGCAGGTTGCGCGCGTTGCGGCCCCACAGGATGGAGACCAGCGGTGCGTCACGAGCCGCGAGCGCCTTGATCGCCTGCTCCGTCACGGCCTCCCAGCCCTTGCCCTGGTGGGAATTCGCCTTGCCGGGCTGGACAGTCAGCGCCCTGTTGAGCAGCAGCACGCCGCGCTCGGACCACGGCGTGAGGTCGCCGTTGGAGGGCAACGGGTGACCGAGGTCCTCCGCGTACTCCTTGTAGATGTTGACCAGCGACTTCGGGATCGGCCGCACATCGGGCGCCACCGAGAACGACAGGCCGACCGCATGGCCGGGCGTCGGGTACGGGTCCTGCCCGACGATCAGCACCTTCACCTGGTGGAACGGCTGCTTGAACGCACGCAGCACGTTCTCGCCCGCAGGTAGGTAGGTGCGGCCGGCGGCGACCTCCGCGCGCAGGAACTCACCCATGGCGGCGATCTGGTCAGCAACGGGGGCGAGAGCTTCAGCCCAACCGGCTTCGACAACTTCGTTGAGGGGACGAGCCACGGCTGTGAACCCTATCTCACAACGACTCGCTGTCCGCCGACAACTACTTCGGCCAGGTGCAGTACGGGCCCGCCCCCGTCATGCAGACCTGAAGTTCGTTGGGGCGGCTGTAACAAGTCGGTGTGGCGACCACGCCGCTGAACGGGATCTTGTGCGAGCCCGGGACCACCCTGATGCTCACCCCAGGCCACGTTCCGCACCCGTCCGCGGTCGCCGGACCAGCCACGGCGACACAGGCGCCGAGGGCGACGGCGACCGTCAGCACCGCTGAGACTTTCCTCTGAGTCCCCATGATCAGAGGATGGCCCACGGGCCTTGCACAAACATTGCACGCGGGTCAGTCGAGGCGGCGCAGCTTCTCCCGGTACAGCGCGATGTTCTGCACATACTTCTCGACGATGAAAGCCCAGGCCTGTTCTGGCACAACATGTCCGGCCCGCTCACGGGCCGGAACTCCGAGCACCATCGTGCGTTCGCGGACGTGCCCGTCGAACGAGACCACCGCGCCGGCGCCGACGATCGCGCCCTTCTCGACGATGGAACCGTTGAGCACCACCGATCCGGACGCGATCAGGCAGTCGTCCGCGACCGTCGCGCCCTCGATGTGCACGTTGTGGCCGACGACGCAGGACGAGCCGATGTGCACCGGGTGGACCTCGGTGCAGTGGATCACCGTGCCGTCCTGGACCGACGTGCGCTCGCCGATGACGATGCGCCCGTAGTCGCCGCGCAGCACGGCTTGCGGCCACACCGACGAGAAAGCGCCGATGCGCACGTCGCCGATCACGGTCGCATCCGGGTGCACATACGCGTCCGGGTGGATCTGCGGCGTGTAGTCCCCCAACGCATAGATGGCCATGCGCCCGAACCTACAACGGCTTCCCGAAGCAGCGACTCTCCGGGTGGTCGCGGTACACCCCGAAGTTGTCGATCCGCTCGTAGCCGCTGGAGGTGTAGAGGCCGATCGCCTCCGGCTGGCGGAGACCGGTTTCCAGCACCATCCGCCGCAGGCCCGCCTCGCGCGCGGTGGTTTCCAGGTGGGCAAGCACGAGCCGCGAAAGGCCCTGGCCACGTGCGGAGTCGACGACGTACATCCGCTTGATCTCGGCGGCGCCGTCGAGTTCGAGGCTCACGCGCCAGCCACCGCAGGAGACGGGCACGCCGTCGAGGTAGCCGATGACGAAGTAGCCGAGCGGTGCGGCGAACTGCGCCGGATCGACCGGCGTGACGTCCTCGTCGCCGTAGCGCTCGACGTAGACCTGCTGGAGGTCGGCGATCATCTTGACCGAGTCCGGATGGTCATACGCGCGCGTGCATAGTTCCACATGGACCAGTTTACGCGCGCCAGTGCTCCCAGCCAGGAGGTTTTTCGTAAACCCTGCCGTCCACCGTCACACCCTCACCCGCGCGGACCGTGCCGATGGTCGTCCAGTTCTCCGGGACCGCCTTGGGACCGGGGAAGGTCGCGGCGAGAGCGTGATCTTCACCGCCCGTCAGCGCCCAGTGCCGTGCGTCGCCGCCGAGTGCCGACGCGACGTCGAGCAGCCGCGGGTGCAACGGCAGCAGCTCGGTGCGGATGTCGATCGCCACGCCCGACGAGTCCGCGATGTGGCCGAGGTCCTGCAGGAGCCCGTCCGAGATGTCGATCATCGACGTGGCGCCAGCCTCGGCGGCCTTGGGGCCCTCCTCGTACGGCGGCTCTGGCGTGCGCTGGGCGTTGACGATGCCGACCGGCGAGCGGAACCCGCGGCCCAGCACGGCGAGGCCCGCGGCCGCCCAGCCGAGCCGTCCGGTCACCGCCACCACGTCACCGACGAGCGCGCCGGACCGGGTGACCGGCTCCAGTCCGTTCATGTCACCCATTGCGGTGATGGAGATCACCAGCGTGGCGGAGCTGACCATGTCGCCGCCCACGATGCCCGCGCCGGCCGTCGCCGCCTCCTGCCAGAGGCCCGACATGATCCCCTGGACCGTCGCCGCGGGAGTGTCCGGCGGGCACGCGATCCCGACGAGCAGACCTGACGGCAGTGCTCCCATCGCGACGACGTCGGCGAGGTTCACCGCGGCCGCTTTTCGGCCCACCTGCTCGGGACTGGACCAGTCGAGTCTGAAGTGGACACCCTCGACCAGCACGTCCATGGAGGCGACGACCCGCCCGTCCGGGACGGCGACCACGGCCGCGTCGTCCCCCGGCCCGAGGATCGTCGTCTCGGGTTGCGCCCGACCGGTCGTCACCCGGTGGATGAGATTGAACTCACCCACATCGGCGACCGTCTCCGCGTCGCGCGGCGGCTCCGGACGCAAAGTTGCCTCCCAATCTGAGCATTCGGAACCCCAACTGGGGTACGTTGCGTGACACGTTCCTACCTCGACCCAACCTGTCGCGACGAAGGGGCACGCCGTGGTGCATGCATACATCCTCATCCAGACCGAGGTCGGCAAGGCCGCCGCAGTCGCCTCCGAGATTTCCGGAATCGCAGGGGTAGCAACCGCAGAAGACGTCACCGGTCCGTACGACGTCATCGTCCGCGCCGAAGCGGAGACCGTCGACCAGCTCGGTCAGCTCGTGGTCGCCCGCATCCAGAACGTGGAAGGCATCACACGGACGCTGACCTGCCCGGTGGTGCATCTCTAGCCCGTGTTCCCATAACCGGGTGACACAGCAGGAAACCAAGTCGGCGCTGTCCCGGCCGTCGCTCGCGGCGGTCGGGCTCGCCGTGCTGCTCGTCGTCGGTTTCGCCGCATTAGGTCTCGTGCTGAACACAGGCGACCAGACCGAGGACGTACCCGGTCGCACAGGTCCCCTCGCGCTGGTCTCCGTCGACGCACCGGACGCGGCCTCCGCGCCGTGCACGTCGTTGATCACGAAGCTGCCCGCAGAGCTGCCGTCCGGGAAGGACGTGCTGCCCCGCCGGGAACTGGCCTCGCCCGCGCCGCCCGCGACCGTCGCGTGGGGTGACGCCGAGCACGATCCGGTGGTCCTGCGCTGTGGCCTGCCGCGGCCGGCCGAGCTGTCCGCGACCTCGCAGCTGCGGGTGATCTCGGACGTGCAGTGGCTGGAGCTGCCCGGTTCCGGCAGCTCGACCTGGGTGATCGTGGACCGCGGTGCGTACGTGGCGCTGACGGTGCCCGACGAGGCGGGCACCGGACCGTTGCAGGACATCTCCACGACGGTGCGCGACCTGCTGCCGAAGCAGCAGGTCAGGACCAGCCCCTAGCGCAGGCCGGATCCCCGCGCGATCGCCGTCTCGATCAACGTGGTCAGCAGCGTGGTGAAGTCGATGCCGGTCGCCGCCCACGCCTTGGGGTACATGGAGATCGGCGTGAAACCCGGCATGGTGTTGAGCTCGTTGATGATCAGCTCGTTCTGCTCGGTGAGGAAGAAGTCCACCCTGGACAGTCCCTGGCAGTCGAGCGCCTTGAACGCCGTGACGGCCATCTCGCGCAGCTGCTGGGTGATGTCGTCGTCGAGCTTCGCCGGGATGTCGGCCTCGTAGGAGTCGTCGACGTACTTGGCGTTGAAGTCGTACCACTCGACGTCCGCGCCGACCGCACGCAGCTCGGCGGGCAGCGACGCCTCGACGCGGCCGTCCGGGAACTCCAGCACCGCGAGCTCGATCTCGCGCATGTTCGGCACCGAGGCCTCGATGATGACCTTGGGATCGTGCTGGCGCGCCTCGAAGATCGCGGCGTCCAGGTCGGCCCAGTCGCTCACCTTCGAGATGCCGACGGACGACCCGGCGCGCGACGGCTTCACGAACACCGGCAGGCCGAGGTGCTCACGCTCGTCCAGCGTCAGCGTGGTGGCTCCGCGGTCGAGGGCGACGAACTTGCCGACCGGCAGGCCTTCCGCCTCCAGGATCTTCTTGGCGAAGACCTTGTCCATGGCGGCGGCGCTGGCGAACACGCCCGGCCCGACGTACGGCAAGCCGCCCAGTTCGAGCAGACCCTGGATCGTGCCGTCCTCTCCCCACGCGCCGTGCAGCAGCGGGAAGACGACGTCGACGTCTTTGAGAGCCTGGCCGGGCTCGATCGCGGCGACGGTCTGGTTGCGCAGCGTGGGGAGGTTGCCGGCGCCAGATTCCAGCGCGTTCGGGTCCGTGCCGAGTGCCCACTGCCCCTGCGGAGTGATGCCGACCGGCACCACCTCGAAGCGCTCGGCGTCCAGGTAGGGCAGGACGCTCTTGGCGGACTGGCAGGAGACCTCGTGCTCGGAGCTGCGGCCGCCGAACACCACGGCCACCCTCGTCTTGCGCTGCGTCATGGGGCCCGACCCTACCCGTTTGGGCGATTGCCCCTACCGGCCAGTTCTCGGGTCCATTTACTGGTGGAGATCAACCCTCTGACTGAGGCAGACGTGGGCGGCTACGCGGACCTGCTGATCGCGGCTGGTGCGGTGGACGATCCGAGCGGCCCGGAGCTGACCCGGGAACGCGTTGCCGCCGGGCTGCGGTCACCCGACGGGGCGATCCGGCTGGTCGCGCGTCGTGACGGAGAGGTCGTGGGCGCGGCTCGGGCGTTGGCCGCGGGGCTGAACACGGAGATGTCGGTCGTCTCGGTCACCGTGCACCCCGCTTGGCGGCGGCAGGGCATCGGCACCGCGCTCCTGGACGCGCTCGGTCTGGACCGGATGGCGAGTGCCGGGGTGGTCAAGGGCTCCGCGGGCGAGCCGTGGGCGTTGGCACGCGGGTTCCGGGTGAGCAGCTCGGTCGTGGAACAACGGCTGCAGGTCGCCTCGGCGGACCAGTCGTGGTGGGACGTGCCGGCACCTGCCGGCCATCGGGAGGAACGGTGGACGGACGCTGTGCCGGAACACCTGCTCGCGGCGGTGGTCGAAGGACGCTTCCGGGGGTCGCAGGCGGAGATGGTCCGCGGATGCGAAGCCGTGGTGCGGAAGAACGGGGGCGATCCGCGCGTGGTCGCCGCGATCGAGGAAGCCACCGGCAGGGTCGTCGCGCTCACCGACCTGCTGATCAGCCCGAAACTGCCGACTGTCGCGCGCACGACGGACGTGGTGGCGGCTCCCCCGGACCTGAGCCGGTTCGTGAAGGCATCGGCGCTGCGGTGGCTGGTCGCGGAACGCCCGGACGTCACGCAGGTCCAGGTCAAGATCCTGGCAGGCGACCCGGAGGCGAACTCGTCGCTCGGCTTCGTCACCGTCAGGGAACTGCTGACGGTGACCCGTTGATCAGCTCCGTGAGGACGGGCAGGGCGTTGACGAGCTGCTCGCGGGAGCACGCGCTGTAGCCGATGGCGAGACCGTGGAACTTGGCGCGGTTCACGTAGTGCCTGGCCAGGCCGTCGAGCCGCAGCCCGCGTTCGAGTGCCTGCCGCATGACCTCGCGCTCCCGTTCGAGGCTGGGCAGCAGCACCACGACGTGCGCGCCCGCGTCGTCGCCGAGCACCTTGATGCCCGCGTCGGCGAACGTGTCGACGAGCAACGCCCGCCGCTCGGACAGTTCTCTTCTCAGCTTGCGCAGGTGCCGGCCGAGGTCGCCGGTGCGCGCGAGCTCGACGACGACCCGCTGCCCCGCCGCGGCCGGTCCGGTGCCGGTCAGGTCGCGGTGCTCCAGGATCGTGGTGGCGATGTGCTCGGGCGCGACCATCCAGCCCGCGCCCAGCGTCGGCGTGAGGATCTTGCTCGTCGTGCCGAGGTGGACGACGACGTCCGGCGCGAGTGCCGCGAGAGAGGGCAGCGGCGCCACGTCGTACCTGAGCTCGCCGTCGTAGTCGTCCTCGATGACGAGCCAGCCGTCCCTGCGCGCTCGTTCGACCAGCGCGACCCTCCGCCCGGCCGACATGCGGCCGCCGAGCGGGTACTGGTGGGCGGGCGAGCAGTAGACGGCCTTCACACCGGGCGGAACCGCCTCGGGCAGCAGACCTTCCGCGTCGACGGCGGCCTGGACGACCTTCAGCCCGTTGGCGCGGAAGACACCCACGGCGCGTTGGTAGCCCGGTTCCTCCACGGCCACGGCATCGCCGCGCTTGAGGACGGCGACCGCGATCTCGGTGAGCACCGCCGTGGTGCCGCCGGTCGCGAGCACGGGGTCGGCGTTGACCGCGAGGCCGCGGTGGCGCAACAGGTGCTCGGCGATGGCCTCGCGGTACTCGGGCAGCCCGGCGCGTTCCGGCCGGGACAGCGGCGCGACATCGGCCGCACCCCGCCAGGCCCTCCGCCAGGCCGCGCGGTCGAGGCCTCCTGCCCACGGCGCGCCGGTGCCGAGGTCGACGAAGTCGGTGATGGCGGGGACTACTGCTTTGCGCGAACGTTTGCGCAACGGGCCGGGCGGAGTCGTGGTGACGTAGGTGCCGGAGCCGTGGCGGCCGGCGATCCAGCCCTCCGCGTGCAACTGGTCGTAGGCGGCGGCCGTGACCGTGCGCGAGACACCGAGCGACTCGGCCAACGCGCGCGTGGACGGCAGCCGATCGCCCGCCCTCAACCGGCCTTCCGAGGCGGCCGACCTCAGCGCCTCGGCCAGTTGGACGGCGAGCGGTTCGGCGGACTCGCGGTCCAGCGCGACGGGAAGCGCGGTCTCAGCCACGCGCGGCCTCCCACGCTGGCGCAGGCGTCCCCCGGCGAAGGGGACCCCTTGTTTTCATTCTCCCGGACAGCACCGACACTCCTGGCAGACACGAAGACGAAGTGGCCTTCTCAAATCGATCAGAAATGGCGCTTCAATGATGCCACTTTCCGGGTCACAGTAGGAGCATGACCTCTGACCTGCAGCTCTCCCCCACCCCGCGCAGCACCGTCGTCCGCGGCAAGAAGCGAGCCGTGGAAGACCGCCAGGTGCTCTACGACATCCTCGACGCCGGGCTGGTCTGCCATCTCGCCGTGGAGGTGGACGGGGCGCCGTTCCTCATCCCCACCGCGTACGGGCGGGACGGCAACCGCATCTTCCTGCACGGGTCGACGGGATCACGGTCCATCAGGAGCATGCTCGAAGGCAAGCAGGTTTGCGTCGCGGTCACGCTGGTGGACGGCGTCGTGTACTCGCGGTCGGTGTTCCACCACTCGATGAACTACCGGTCGGCGATCATCCACGGCACCGCGAAGATCGCCGAGGACCCTGGGCACGCCCTCAAGACCATCGTCGAGCACGTCACGCCCGGTAGCTGGGACTACGCGCGCGAACCGTCCAAGAAGGAGCTCGCGCAGACGGCCGCGCTGGAGATCGACCTCACCGAGGCGAGCGTGAAGGTGCGCGAGGGCGGGCCTGGTGAGGAGCCGTCAGACCTCGAAGCCAACCTCGTGTGGGCCGGGCACATGCCGCTCATCACGTCGTGGGGCGCGCCGGTGCCGCACGAGACGGACAAGGCGATTCCGCCGCACGTCAGCGCACGGGGCCGTTGACCGGGTCGTAGCGGTACTGGGTCATGGCGCGCGTGCCGTGGCGGTAGACGTGGATCGACACGGCCGGGTCCACGCCGTCGTTGCGCACCTGGTGCACGTAGCCGGGGCCCCACACGCGCGACTGGCCGGTGTGCAGCGAGTGCACGACCTGGATCCGGGTCGTCACGACCTCGGTCAGCAGGCCGCTGACCACGGTGAACGCGCCCGAGGTCGTCGAGTGGTCGTGCAGCGAGGCGGTTTGACCGGGGAGCCAGCTCATCAGCCAGATCTCCTGGTCGTCGGTCTTGTCGACCAGCGTGGAGAAGCGCTCCTCCGGGTCGTACCGGAGCAGGTGCTTCCAGCGGTCGCGATCGGCCGCCCACGCCAGAGCCACCCGGACGGGGTGCAGCAACGCGGAGTTTTCAGGCAGAACGACGCTGTTCTCAGGAACGGCGAACATCGGGGAAAGTCCTTACCAGGCGAGCGCGAAAAGAGGACGCGGGACTATCGCCAGGTACAACAGCAACACGTGTTGAAGGACATGACGCAGAGGGTCCCGGAACCGGGACCCTCTGTCAAACCAGGCCCAAAGCTTGGGACACGTCCGCGACCAGGTCCTGGGTGTCCTCACAGCCGGCCGAGAACCGCACCAGACCGGCCGGCACCGGGTCGCCGAACTGCGCGCGCCGGTCCGCCGTGGAGTGCAGGCCGCCGAACGACGTGGCCGCCGACACGAGCTTCGACCGCGCGAGGAACGCATCGACAGCGGCGACGTCGTCGAGCTCGAACGTCAGCACGCCGTTGAACCGCCGCATCTGCTGCGCGGCAACGAGGTACGAGGGGTCCTCCGCAGCGCCCGGCCACCGCAGCCCGGCCACGCGGCCCTTGAGCAACGAGTAGATCGCCGCCGCGTTCTCCGCCTGCCGTGCGAGCCGCAGGTCCAGGGTTCCCAGGCCGCGCAACACGAGCCACGACTCGAACGGGCCGGGAATCGCGCCGTTCAACGTCCGCGCGTCACGCACGCGAGTGGCCAGCTCGGGAGAAGCCATCGTCACGTGTCCGAAAAGGACATCGCTGTGCCCGGCGACCGCCTTGGTGTCCGACGCCACGACGATGTCCGCGCCGAGCTCCAGCGGCCGCTGCCCCAACGGCGTCGCGGTCGTGTTGTCCACCGCCAGCAACGCGCCGGCCGCATGTGCCGCATCAGCCAACGCAGCGATGTCGCACACGTCGAGACCGGGGTTCGACGGTGTCTCCAGCAGAACCAGCTTCACGCCGTCGAAGGACGGGTACGGCCCGGCCGTGGGCACCTCGACGACCTCGACGTCCATTTCGGACACGAACTTGCGCGTCAGGAAGTAGCCGTCCGACGGGACCACCAGAGTGTCCCCACTGGACAGCACGGTCCGCAGCAAGGTGGAGATCGCCGCCATGCCGGACGGGAAGACGACGCACTCGCCGCCTTCCAGCGACCCCAAGGCGTCCTCAAGAGACCGCCACGTCGGGTTGCCCGCCCGGCCGTAGTAGTCCGGGCCGCCCAAGTGGAACGCCGACGCGAACACCGGCTGCGCGCCGAACGGATCGCCCGGCTCGCCGGACACCGCGTGCACGACCCGCGTGCCGTCACCGAACTCCGCGGTCACTGACGCTCGTGCTTCCGGTCGCGGCCCAGCAGCGCGGCTCCGAGGTCCCGCACGCTCAGCCCGTCGTGGCACACACCGTTGACACCCTCGGTGATCGGCATGTCCACGTCGTGCGCCCGCGCGAGCTCCAGGATCGAAGAGCACGACTTCACGCCCTCGGCGACCTGACCGTGCGCGGCTTCCTGCGCCTGCGCGAGAGTGTCGCCCTTGCCGAGCCGCTCACCGAAGGAGCGGTTGCGCGACAACGGCGACGCACAGGTCGCCACCAGGTCGCCCAGCCCGGCCAGACCGGCGAACGTCAGCGGGTCGGCCCCGAGTGCCGCACCGAGCCGGGCGGTCTCGGCCAGACCACGCGTGATGATCGACGCCATCGTGTTGTCGCCGTAGCCCATGCCCGCCGCCATGCCGCACGCCAGCGCGATGACGTTCTTGCACGCCCCGCCGAGCTCGCAGCCCACGACGTCGGTGTTGGTGTACGGGCGGAAGTACGAGTTCGAGCACGCGTGCTGCAGGTCGACCGCTCGGTCGTGGTCCGTGCACGCGATGACGGTCGCGGTCGGCTGCCCGACGGCGATCTCCTTGGCCAAGTTCGGTCCCGAGACGACGGCCACCTGCGACTCGTCGACGCCGGCGACCTCGCGGATCACCTCGCTCATCCGCTTCAACGTGCCGAGCTCAACCCCCTTGGACAGCGACACCAGAGTCGCATCCGCAGGCAGCAGCTCCTGCCACGCCGAGAGGTTGACCCGCAACGTCTGCGACGGCACGGCGAGCACGACGGCGTCCGCACCGTCCAACGCCTTCGCCGGGTCGGCGGTCGCGGCCAGGTTGGCTGGCAACGAGATGCCGGGCAGGTAGTCGGCGTTCACGCGGGTCTCGGTGATCGCAGAGGCGACCTCCTGCCGCCGCGCCCACAGCACGACCTCGGGGCCGGAGTCCGCGATGACCTTCGCGAACGTCGTGCCCCACGAACCGGCGCCGAGCACCGCAACGCGTTCGATCGCCATGTTCAGGCCTTCCTCGGTCCGTAGAAGCCTTCAGGTGCCGGCACGCCGCGCACCTCGGCCAGGAGGCCCTTGACGTTGTTCATCAGCAGGTCGGTGACCTCGCGCAGGACGGCCAGCGACTCGTCGCGGTCCTTGAACTCCGACAGGTCGATCGGCTCGCCGACGAGGTAGGTGACCGTCTTGCGGGGGAACGGCCGGAACCGCTTCTTGTAGTGGTCGTAGATGTCGACCGTGCCCCAGCGCGCGATCGGGATCACCGGGCCGTCGTGCTCCAGCGCGAGCCGGGCGACGCCGGTGCGCGAGTTCATCGGCCAGCCGTCCGGGTCCTTGGTGATCGTGCCCTCTGGGTAGATCACCACGACCTGGTCCGTCGCCAGCGCCTCGTGGGCCGCCCGCAGGCTCTGCTGCGCGTCGGACGTGCCGCGGTAGACCGGGATCTGCTTCGTGCCGCGCAGGATCTTCCCGGCGACCGGGATGTTCCACAGGCTGTGCTTCGCGAGGAAGTGCGGCACCCGGCCGTTGCGGTGCGTGAACACCGCGTCGTAGATCGGGTCGAGGTGCGAGATGTGGTTCATGACCAGCAGCGCCGAGCCCTGGCGCGGGATGCGGTCGCCGTGCAGGTACTTCCGCCTGCCCAGCAGGCCCGACAGCGGGTAGACGATCGCCGCGGCGACCCCGACCCAGAAGCCGCCCTTCTCCCTGTTGGCCACGAGGCCTCTCCTCTACCTAGATCTGCGCCCACGAGCACATTAGTCGCCGGATCGTGGACTATGACGAGGTGAGGGATGAAGTCGACCTCGTCGTACCGGTCAAAACGCTCGACAGGGCAAAGACTCGGCTGACCAGCGCGACCGGCGGAGATCCGGTGTCGCACGCGGCACTGGCGCTCGCGCTCGCCATGGACACGGTGAGCGCCGCTCTGCGCACCCCTGGTGTCCGCAGAGTGGTCACGATCACATCGGATCCCGCCGTCGCCGCCGAGATGGCCGCGCTGGGCGTCGAGTCCGTGCCCGAACCGCCAGAGCCCGGACTCAACGAGGCGCTGCGGCACGGCGCGCGCACACTCCGTTCGAACCGCATCGGCGCGCTCCAGGCCGACCTGCCCGCGCTCAGGTCCGACGAGCTCCAGGCCGCACTCGAAGCCGCCAACGCCAGACGAGCGTTCGTCCCTGATCGGCAGGGGACCGGCACGACGCTGCTCCTCGCCGCACCCGGCGGCGAGCTCGATCCGCGGTTCGGCGTCGGATCCGCCGGGCACCACAGGGATTCCGGTGCGATCGCCCTGCTCGGACCGTGGCCGTCGCTGCGCTGTGACGTGGACACAGAAGAAGATCTGCGCCTCGCCTCGATGCTCGGCCTCGGCACGCACACCGCGAACGCCTTGCCCGCCTGGACAACCTGAGCGATCCACACGCGTCCCATGGGTTGATCACACCCTGGGGAGCAGATGCGCACTCTGATCGCGTTGGCGGCGATCACCGTCATTTCCGGATGCACCGCGGCGATGCAGGAGGACAGGCCACCGGACTACACCGCGCCGAGCAAGCTCGTGTCGTGTGCTGCAGACCTGCCGCAGCAGTGGCAGGACGAGCTGGCGCGCAACCAGACCGAAGCCGGTTCGCACGAGCGGATCACCATCGTCGGCGCCGACGAGAACGGCGACAAGACCCTGGTCCGGACGAAGCGCAACCGGACCACGGAGCTGGTGCTGCGCGACCACGGACAGCGCCAGCAGGTGATGGCGGTGCAGGACCAGGAGCAGATCTCCGGCGTGGAGTTCGACGGCCGCTGGGTCACCTTCTCCACCACGGTCGACGAAACATCGACCACCTATGCCTGGGACGCCCGCAACGACGGCGCGCCCGTGCAGATCGGCCGCAACGGTGCCGTGGTGCACAACGGGAAAGCCGCCTGGTCGGATGGCAAGTCGGTGCACGTCTACGACCTCGCCAAGAAGAAGGACAAGGTCGTCGGCCAAGGCACCGCACCGGCGTTCTTCGGCGACACCGTCGTCTGGCTGCAGAACGGGAAGCTCGTGTCGGAGACGGCGCTTCCCGAGCCGTTGAACAAGGTGCGACCGAGCGGGAACGTCGCATCGGACGGCCGAACCCTGGTGTGGACGGAGGGCGAGGACTCCCTGCACGGCTGGCGCACGGACTGGACGCAGCCGCGTGAGCTCGCCGAGATCAAACCCGTGCCGCGCACGGAAGGGATCATGGCTCCTCGGGTGAGCGGCGACTTCGTGTCGTGGCGCTCGGAGTCCGGCTACGTCACGGACATCCGCACCGGCGCGACCATGCACACCACCGAAGGCGCGTACTTGCTGGAAGTCCACGGCGGAACGCTCACGAGGGCGGGCGGCCAGGTCGCCGCGTCCGCTCCGCTGACCTCGCTGACACCGCTGCCCGACTGTTAAGAGCGTGACGAACGCCACGACTGTGTGGTGCTGGGCCACCCAACGGGGAACCCTCGCGCCTTCACATCCGTATCCCCCCATGCACACGACCGATGCACACGACGTACCCCCGACGTCGTTCCCCGACACGTGGCCCAGAGGTGTACCTGCATGTCTTCGTTGACGCACGCCGACTACCTGGCGTTGCGCCGCTTTCCCGCTCTCGACGGTCTCCGCGCCATCGCCGCGGTGATGGTGGTGTTCTTCCACTACGGCGGCCCTGACTGGCTGCAGGGCTGGGCCGGCGTCCAGCTGTTCTTCGTCGTCAGCGGATTCCTGATCACCACGCTGATGCTGCGCGAGGAGCAGCGGACCGGACGGATCTCGCTCAAGGAGTTCTACCTGCGGCGGGCGTTCCGGATCCTGCCCGTGTACCTGCTGGTCCTGCTCGTCACCGCGGCCGGCTCCGCGCTGCTGGGCACGTTCACCAGCAACGGCATCGGCCCGGCGCTGAAGTACTTCCTGACCTTCACCAACGAGTTCGCCGACGGCAGCCCGTACGACCAGTCGTGGACGCTGGGCATCGAGCAGAAGTTCTACCTGGTCTGGCCGCTGGTCGTGGTCGCGACCGGCACGGTCGTGCTCAAGCGCCGCGCCGGTGCCGCCGTCCTGCTCATGCTGCTGGGGCTGGTGGTCGTCAACTTCACGGTGTCGCACCGCAACCCCGGCTGGCCGATGCACTACTTCTCGATCCTGACCGGTGTGCTGCTCGCCATCGCGTTGCACAGCAGGCGCGGCTTCGCGGTGTTGCGGCCGCTGACGAACCCGGTCGCGCAGGTGTTCGTCGCGATCGCGTTCGCCAGCGTGCACCTCGGCCTGAAGCCGGTCGCCGCGTTCATGAACGAGACCGGCGGGATCCAGGGTCACGTGTGGATCATCCCGATGTACGCGCCCGCGACGGCTCTGCTGCTCGCCTCGCTGGTCGCGCCGGGACCGGTGACGGATTTCCTGTCCACGAAGCCGATGCAGTTCGTCGGTGAGCGCTCGTACGCGCTCTACCTGGTGCAGACGATCGCCGCGACGGGTGTCGCGTTCGTGCTGCCGTCGTTGTCCGGCATGGGGCAGGCCGTGGCGGTCACGGCGGTGGGCCTGGCGCTGGCGAGTGTCCTCTACCGGACCGTGGAGATCCCGATGATCGACCTCGGTCGTCGCGTGATCACCCGCCAGCGCGCAGTGAGTCAAAAGCGCGGCACTCAGCAGGGTGCGCCGCAGGCTCCCGCACCGCAGTCGGCCGAGTCGTCGCGGCTCGCGACCATCGGGCAGGCCCAGCCGTAGAACGGGTTCGGGGCGAGCGGCACGCGGTCGCGTCCGCTCTCCCTGGCCAGTTCCTTGGAGTACTCGGTGGTGAGCGTCACGTTGGTGCCGCTCTCCTGCGCCTCGTAAGCACCCTTCTCCAGCGAGACGATCTCGACGCCGCGCGAGATGTCGGCGATGAAGACGTTGTTCTTGTGCCAGTACGGCGCCCACGACACGGCCGAGTCCGGCCGCCAGTACCCGATCTGGATCGGCTTGGCGGGGTTGGAGATGTCGAGGAACCGCGTGCCCTGCTCGTACCAGGAGTAGGCGACGATCCGCTTGTTCACGTCGAAGTAGTGCGCCGAGCACTCGACGTCACCGGGGATCGTGCCCTCCTGGTCGTCCGGGCTCCACACGCCGACGGTCTTCATCTCGAACGGCTGCGCGGTCCAGCCCTCGCCGTTGAACGAACCCTTCAGCGACGAGATGACGAACCGGCCCTCGGTCTTGCACGTGGGCGAGCCGAAGGCTTCCTCGGTGTGCAGCAGCAGCGTGCCCGGCGGGTTCTCCGGCGTCGGGCGAGGTCCGTCGGCCAGTGTCCTGCCGATCGGCCGGAACGAGTTGTGCGTGAACGAGGTCGGCATGTCGACCTTCGGCACGTTGCCGCCCGCGTAGGCGATCGGGTCCCACGCCTTCGCCTCGCGGAACTTGCCGCTCAACGGATCGCGGTGCCAGCCCTGCGTCCAGTAGCCACGCGTGCCGTTGTCGCCCGCGACCCAGGCGATGCCCTGCGCGTCGACCTGCACGTCGTGCGTGATCTTGCCTTCGCCCGGTTTGCCGCGGACGTCGACCGAGACCGGCAGTTCCTTCGGGGTCTTGGGATCACGGATGTCCGTGACGAAGATGCGCCCGGTCTTCGCGTCCGAACGGTCGCGTCCGGCCGTCCACAGGAACTGGCAGTCGTTGATGCAGGTGGTCGTGTGACCGGTGTCCTGCCGGTGGAAGCTCAGGATCTTCAGGTCCGCCGGGTCCACAGCGGACACGATGTAGTTGCCGGTCGGGCGGTCGCCGGGCAGTGCGCGCCCGAACGAGTTCACCTCGCGGGCCAGGAACGCGAGCTTGCGGACCGGGTCGACGTTGATGTCCTCGTTCTCCCAGAAGCGCTGCGCCGGGTCGTCGCCGGGCAGCGCCATCTCCTGCTTGGTGAGGTGGTCGAGGAGCAACGGGTGGTCGAGATCGGTGACGTCGTACGTCTTCAGGCCCGTTTCCAGGCTGACGAACGCGACGTCACGAGGCCCGTACTGGGCGAAGGCGATCGAGATCGCCCGCGCGCTGTCGGGAAGCGTTGCCTTCAGGCGCACGTTCTTGGCCGCCGCTTGGAGGCGTGGTTTGTCCACCGTAGGAGTCTTGGGTTCGGCTGCCGCAGCCGTTGCCAAGCCTGCCGTGGCGAAGGCCAGCAGGGCTGCCGCGGTCAATGTGGCTACAACCTTCATGGCTCGACCCTGGCAGCGCTTCAAATGAGACGAGTAGGTCCGAACGTCTAAGCTTCTGCTCCGTGCAGGCGACCGTGTCGACGTTTAACAGTGACGGATCGGCCGTTGTTCTGCGTGATGACGGCGTTTTGCTCGACGTGAGCGCGGAAGCCGTCACTGCGGGTGGCTGGCGGATGCTGCGTCCGGGGCAACGGGTGACCCTCGAACGTAGCCCCGACGGGGTCGTCACGGCTCTGCGGTTGCCTGTCCTGTGACGAGGAGTTCACCAGACGGACGTCCTGCTTAGGGGCGCTCACGGCAATAGTGCGGAACAATGCAGGACGTGAGCACGGACGACGACAACGACGGCAAGGCGACCCCCTCCCGACGCCGCACGCGCGCCAAGGCGGAAGCGGCGACCCCGCGCAAGCAGCCTCGCGCGGCGACCCGGCGAGTGTCAACGACTCGCGCGAAGGTCGAGCGAGGCCAGGCGGCCGCCGCCCCGCTGCGCGGCGTGCCCTCCGCACCGCCCGCGGTCACGTCCGCCGTCATGCCCACGGATCTGCCGGACGACCGGTACTTCAACCGTGAACTGTCCTGGTTGGACTTCAACGCCCGCGTGCTCGCACTGGCCGAGGACGCCTCGCAGCCGCTGCTGGAGCGCGCGAAGTTCCTCGCGATCTTCGCCTCGAACCTGGACGAGTTCTACATGGTCCGGGTCGCGGGCCTGAAGCGGCGCGCGGAGACCGGTCTGACGGTGCGCAGCGCGGACGGGCTCACGCCGCTCGAACAGCTCGTGGGGATCTCCAAGCGCTCACAGGAACTCGTCGAGCAGCACGCCCGCGCGTTCCTCGACCACATCCGGCCCGGTCTGGAACAGCACCAGATCAGCATCGTGGCGTGGGGCGACCTCACGGACTACGACCGGCTGCGGCTCTCCAACTACTTCAGCGAGCAGGTGTTCCCGGTCCTGACGCCGCTCGCGGTCGACCCGGCGCACCCGTTCCCGTACATCTCCGGGCTGTCGCTGAACCTCGCGGTGACCGTGCGCGACCCCGAGGGCGGCGGCGAGCGGTTCGCCCGCGTGAAGGTGCCGGACAACGTGCCGCGCCTGGTTCGCGTGGAAGCGGACCGTTCTTCGTCCTCCGCGACCTTCCTGCCGCTGGAAGAGCTCATCGCCGCGCACCTGGGCGAGCTGTTCGCGGGCATGGAGGTCATCGAGTGCCACGCGTTCCGCGTGACGCGCAACGCGGACCTCGAAGTCGAGGAGGACCGCGACGAGGACCTGTTGCAGGCGCTGGAACGCGAGCTCGCGCGGCGCCGGTTCGGGCCGCCGGTGCGCCTGGAAGTCGCCGACGACATGACCGAGCACATGCTCGAACTGTTGCTGCGGGAGATGGACGTCGACCCGCACGACGTCGTGACCGTGCCTGGATTGCTCGATTTGTCGTGCCTGTGGCAGATGTACGGCATCGACCGCAAGACGTTGAAGGACCCGGCGTTCGTGCCGGCGACGCACCCGGCGTTCGGTGAGCGCGAGACGCCGAAGAGCGTTTTCGCGACGCTGCGCGAGGGCGACGTGCTCGTGCACCACCCGTACGACTCGTTCTCCACGTCGGTGCAGCGCTTCATCGAGCAGGCCGCGGCCGACCCGCACGTGCTCGCCATCAAGCAGACTCTGTACCGCACCTCGGGTGACTCGCCCATCGTGGACGCGCTGATCGACGCGGCCGAGGCGGGCAAGCAGGTCGTCGCGCTGGTGGAGCTCAAGGCGCGGTTCGACGAGCAGGCGAACATCAAGTGGGCGCGTGCGCTGGAAAAGGCCGGCGTGCACGTCGTCTACGGCCTGGTGGGCCTGAAGACGCACTGCAAGACCTCGTTGGTCGTGCGCCAGGAGGGTTCGACGATCCGGCGCTACTGCCACATCGGCACCGGCAACTACAACCCGAAGACCGCGCGGCTGTACGAGGACGTCGGCATCCTCACGGCCGAGCCGACGATCGGCGCGGACCTCACGGACCTGTTCAACGTCCTCACCGGATACGCGCGCCAGGACGAGTACCGCTCGTTGCTGGTGGCTCCCTACGGCGTCCGGCGGGGCATCGTGGACCGGATCAACCTGGAGATCGAACGCGCGCAGGCGGGTGAACTCTCCGGTGTGCGCATCAAGGTCAACTCGCTCGTGGACGAACAGATCATCGACGCGCTGTACCGCGCCTCCCAGGCCGGCGTGCCCGTCGACGTCGTCGTGCGCGGCATCTGCGGCCTGAAGCCGGGCGTGAAGGGCATGTCGGAGAACATCCGCGTGCGCTCGATCCTGGGCCGGTTCCTGGAGCACTCGCGAATCTTCCACTTCGCCGGCCTCGACGAGTACTGGATCGGCAGCGCGGACATGATGCACCGCAACCTGGACCGCCGCGTCGAGGTGGCCGTGCGCGTCATGAACCCGCGACTGGCCGCGCAGCTCGCCGACGTGTTCACCTCGGCTTTGGACCCCCAGACGCGCTGCTGGGTGCTGCGGGCCGACGGTGAATGGGAAGCGTCGCCGTCCGACGGCTCGTCGGTGCGCGACCACCAGATGGAACTCCTCCACAAGCACGGAGCTCTTGGGTGATCAAAGCTGCTGGGGCGGTGCTCTGGCGCGATGCCGACGGTGACGTCGAAGTCGCGGTGGTGCACCGCCGTCGTTATGACGACTGGTCGTTGCCGAAGGGAAAGCTGGACCGGGGAGAGACGATCCCGGCCTGCGCGGCACGTGAGGTCATGGAGGAAACCGGGTACGAATGCGTGCTCGGCCGGTATCTGCTGCAGACCTCGTACAAGGTGCGGGGCGACGCGAAGACCGTCGACTACTACGCCGCCGAGGCCGTCTCGGGTTCTTTCCTGGCCAACGACGAGGTCGACTCGTTGAAGTGGCTGCCGGTGGCCGAGGCTGCTTCGGTGCTGACGTACGCGCACGACCGCGATGTGCTGGCGGAGTTCGACCGGCTGCCGGCGGACCTGTTGCTGGTGTTGCTCGTGCGGCACGCGAAGGCCGGCAAGCGGTCCGAGTGGCACTTGGACGACGACCTCAGGCCGTTGGCGGACGCGGGCTGGAAGCAGGCTGCCGCACTGCGGGCCCTGTTGCCCTTGTGGTCACCCACGCGCGTCCACACCGCTCCTCGGGTGCGTTGCGCGGACACCGTGCGAGGCGTGGCTTCCGACTTGGCCGTCGAGATGGTCGAGGAGGCCCGGCTGTCCGAGGAGGGCTACTGGCCCGACCCGGACGCGGGACTCGTGCGACTGCTGGAGGTGGCCGCGCTGGAAGGCCGCGCGGTCGTGTCCTCGCAGGGCGGCGTGATCCCGTCCGTGGTGCAGACGCTGGCCGAACTGGGTGGTCTGCGGCTGTCCGAGTTCCCGTGCAAGAAGGGCAGCGTGTGGGTGCTGGCCTTCACCCGCCCGTTCGGCACGTGGTCCACTTCGGACTCACCTTCGCGCTGGCCAACCCTGGTGTCGGCGCACTACCTGGCCTCGGCGCTACCCCGCCCCTGAGAGCCCGCTGCAGACGTTTTCAACCGCCGTCTCCGCCGCTCGACGAAAGTTCGCTTCTGGCAACCAAGTCGGGTTCGGAGGCGGCGGTTTCGCTTGTCCCGGGGGCGTTCGCAGGCGTGCGGGCGTTATTTCTATTGGGGCTTCAGGCGTTCCCGGGAGTGGTTCCGGAACGCCCCCGAGGGTGCCGGAAAGACCCCTCGCCAATCATCTGAGGCGGGCTCGGCATTTCTGTGAGGCCCACTGGGCGCAGGCGTGCGGTGGACGCATCTCTGGGGCGCGGCGTCATTCGTATACCGGTGGTTCGGAGTTGCCGGCACCATTCCGCGCCTCCCAGTCACCTCAGGACCTTCCTCAGGCCGCCGACCCGCTTCTGAGGCGTGCCAGTACGTTCCCGGGCGCTCATCGACGCCTTCGCGGAAAGGTCCAAGAACGCTCTGCAGGCGTCCGACCAGCATCTTCATGCGTGGCAAGCAGGTTCGCCGACGCCCAGCCAGTCTCACTGGGGCGCAACCATCCCCGGCCGGCGCTCGGCTTCCTCCAGGCGTGGCAAGCACCTCTGCGGGAGCTCGTTCCCTCTCCCAAGCGCCCCCGCACCTTCCCGACCCGCCGGCGCATCCCAGGCGTGCCAGCACCTTCCCAGGGCGCTCTCCGGGGCATCCACCGACGGGTCCAAGAACGCTCCCCAAGCGTCCGACCAGCATCTTCATGCGTGGCAACCAGGTTCGCCAGCACCCGGCCAGTCTCCCTGGGCCACAACCATCCCCGGGCCAACGTCCGGCCGCCTCCAGGCGTGGCAAGCAGCTCCGCGTGAACTCGTCGCGCCTCCCGGCCATCTCAGGGCCCTCCCACGTCGCCAGCCCGGGCGAGGCACGCACCCGTTCCGCCTCTCAGGCGCCCAGCACCTTCCCGACCCGCCGGCCCGCATCCCAGGCGTGCCAGCACCTTCCCGCGGCGCTCACCGGAGCATCCACGGACGGGTCCAAGAACGCTCCCCAGGCGCCCGACCAGCATCTTCAGGCGTGGCAAGCAGGTTCTCGCAAGGCCGGCCAACCCCGCTGGGGCGCAACCGTCCCCGCCTGCGCTCAGCCGTCCGCCAAGCGGGGCAAGCAACTGCGCGGGGACTCGTGCCGCCGCCCAAGCGCCCCAGCACCTTCCCCGCAGGCGCTCAGCCGCCCGCGAGGCGTGGCAAGCACCTGTGCGGGAGTTCGTCCCGCCTCCCGGGCACACCATCATCTTCTCTGCCCGCCGACCCACATCCCAGGCGTGCCAGCACCTTCCCGCGGCGCTCACCGGAGCATCCACGGACGGGTCCAAGAACGCTCCCCAAGCGTCCGACCAGCATCTTCAGGCATGCCAACCAGGTTCGGCGGCGCCCGGCCAGTCCCACTGGGGCGCAACCATCCCCGCCGCGCTCGGCCACCTGCCAGGCGTGGCAGGCACCTCCGCAGGGCGCTCGCCCGCGTCCCAGGCGCACCAGGCGTTCTCGGCTCACCTGAGGCTGCTTCCCAGGCGAGCTGAACGAGGACACGGTCGACACGCGTCCCACCGCTCGACCGCAAG
>NZ_JBEXPJ010000086.1:0-34501 GCF_040611995.1 Lentzea sp. NPDC006480 | reverse complement strand
CGCGGACCAGCGAGTGGAGCTCTCCCGCCATCCCCGCCTTGAGCATCACCTGCGTGGCCGGGGTGGACACCTGAATGCGAGGCGTGGCCAGCAGCTGCAGGCCGGGGCGCAGGTCGATCTCTCCATCCACAGTGGAGTCGGTCGGCGCGGCGGCGACCAGGTTCCGCAGCGCGACCTCCTGCTCACCGGCGAGCTTGGCCAGTTCCGCCGCCTCACCACCGACTTCCAGCCCGCGCTTGCGCACGCGGGCGAGCACCTGCAGGACGCTGTCGTGGATCGACCGGGCGAGCCGCTCCCGTTCCGCCGTGGCCGCTTCCGCCCGCAACGCCTGGGCGAGCAGCACCGCCGAGCGCCGCGCGGTGGCCGACGCCATGCCGACGACCATGCCCGCGCCGGCCAGCAACACCACGTCGCGCAGCAGGTCGAGACTCGGCACGCCCTTCGACAGGTAGGTGAAGAGGCCGACCGTCAGTCCGCCGGCGAACCCCGCCGTTCCCCCGGCCAGAGCGCCCAACGCGACCGCGGGAACGCACGCCCAGATCGTGGTGATCAGCGGCACGTTCAGGGTCAGCAGCTGGTGGCTCGACATGATCAGCGGCGACAGCGACATGAGCCCGCAGGTCAGCGCCAGGTCGATCAGCACCAGCGGCCAGCGCCTGCCCCACGTCGTGCTGTAGGCGCGACTGGTGAACACGGACCACAGCGCCATCACCCCGAGCGTGGTCCACGCGAGCCAGGGCCGGATGTAACCGGACTGGTTCGCGATCACGTTCGCCGCCGCGAAGAGGAATGTGACTATCCGTAGCGCAATCGTCCCGCGCCACAGCGGTGTGGCCGGGTCGTCGATCACCTTCGTCACACGTTCGGCAGGCATTTTGGGCACGCTGTGCTCCTTTCGGACACCATCCTGCCGCGTGAACGTGCGCTGGCTAACCCCCAGGTGGCCGTCTTCTGCCGAACGGAGGAATGTGCGACGCTCTCCGGGTTCAGGTGGGGAGGGCATACAGGTGCGCGACTGGCCGGTGTGGACACTGCGTCGGCCCGCGCTCTGCTACTGGCTGATCATCGACGTGATCGCACTGGCCACCGTCACCTCTGTGATCATCTGCACGCCCACGCCGTCACCCTCCGAGATCGGCCGTTTCGCCGCCATCGCGGGCACGGCGAGCGCGGTGATCATCGGCAGCTCGATCTACAGCCACCGCCTCGGTGAGACCGAGCGCAACCCGTGGGCAGCGCACCTCTCCTATCTCACGGCCGGCATCCTCGCCCTGCCCCCGAACCTCCTGGTGCTGCTCCTCTTCGGCCCGGCCCTGCACTGCCTGCTGGAGCAACGCCCGGAGACGCACCGCTGGCTGTTCACCCTGAGCGGGACCGCACTCGCCGTCTTCGCGACCCGCTACCTGCTCGGCTGGTCCAACCCGCACGCGGGCCTCCCGGTCATGGTCCTCGGCGCCACCGTGCTCCTGACCCTGCGCGCGGCCCTGCTCGCGGCCGGCCTGAAACTTCGCCGCCCCTCCGCCACCTTCGAGGAGAACGTCGGCGAACCGATCGACGTCGTCCTCGGCATCGTCGCGGTGTCCATCGGCGGACTCATGGGCTGTGTGGCGGAGTCCAACGCCATCCACGCCCTGATCGCCGGTCCGCCGCTGGCCCTCCTGGAACGCGCCGCCCAGCTCCCGCAGTGGCGCCGCTCGGCCCAGCGCGACGCCAAGACGGGTCTGGCCAACGCCGTGCACTGGGACAGCCGCGCCCGCTACGAGCTGACCAAGGGTTCCGCCCGCGTCCGCCCGATGGCCGTGATGCTGCTCGACCTCGATCACTTCAAGAAGGTCAACGACGAGGTGGGCCACCTGGCTGGCGACGCCGCCCTGGCTGCCATCTCCCTGCTGCTGCGCGGGACTGTTCGTCGTGGCGATCTCGTGGGCCGGTTCGGCGGTGAGGAGTTCGTCGTCCTGCTGCCCGAGGCGTCACCGGACGAGGCGGAGTCGGTGGCCGAACGCGTCCGCAAGGCCGTGGCCGCGCTCCGGGTGCCGACGATGGCGACCGACGGCAAGCCGCACGAGTTGCGCGGCCTGACCGTGTCGATCGGCGTGGCGACCACGACGAGGTTCGGCTACGAGCTGCCGGACCTGTTGGTGGCAGCCGACGCGGCACTGCTGGCAGCGAAGGCGTACGGCCGCAACCTCGTCTCGATGGCTTAGCGGCTCAGAGGTCCTTGACCCGGTCGCTCTTGTCGTCCTTCGGTGCCGTGTCCTGCGGATCCAGCACGTCGACCTGCTTCGGGTCCTCCTCGGCATCCGAGTCGGACACCAGCGACCGGATCCCGGAGTTCAGCACCGCCAGCAACGGCACCGCGAGCAGCGCCCCGGCGATCCCACCGGCGACCAATCCGACGGCAATGGCGACCACCACCGCCAACGGGTGCAGCTTCACCGCACGCCCCAGCAACAAGGGCTGCAGGACGTGCGACTCCAGCTGCATCACACCGATGAGCACGGCCAGCACCACCAGTGCGGCGATCGGCCCGTTGGTCACCAACGCGATCAAGACCGCGACGGCGCCCGTGAACACCGCACCGATGATGGGGATGAACGCACCGAGGAACACCAACGCGGACAACGGCACCACAAGAGGCACGCCGATGATCGCCAGCCCGATACCCACACCCACGGCGTCCACCACCGCGACGGCAGCCGTGGCGCGTACATAAGAAACGAGAGAGCCGAACCCGCGGCGCCCGGCAACGTCGACCCGAGTGCGCACGTCGCGAGGCACCACACGGATGACGAACCGCCAGATCCCGTCCCCGTCGTGCAGGAAGAAGATCAGCGTGAACAGGGCGAGCAGCAGCCCGGTCAGCGCCTCACCGACGGTCGCGGCCGTCGTCAGAGCACCGGACGTGATCTCCGCCTGGTTCTCCTTGATCGTCTTCACGATGTCGTTGAGGTAGTTCTGCAGCTGCTGGTCCGACAGGTGCGCGGGCCCGTCCTTCAGCCACCGCTGGATCGTGTCCAAGGACGCGCCGACCTGGGACTGCAGCTCGGGCAGGCCGCGGGAGAACTCGCTGATCACGAACGTCAGGACGCCGCCGAGCACCCCGATGCCGAGGATCATCATCACCGTCGTCGCCACGCCGCGCGGCACCCGCCACTCGACGAGCTTCGCCACGCCGGGTGACAGCAGGGCGGCGAGCAGCAGCGCGATTGCGATGGGGATCACGATCGAGGCGAGGAAGCCCAGCACGTACGCGACCACGTACAACGCGGCCACCACAACGACGAACCGCCAGCTCAGCGCCGCACTCACCCGCAGCAGCAGAGGAACGCGACCGCTGATCTCCGTCTCGTTTGCGCTCACATGCCTCACGTTAACTGTTCGGGCCCTCGCCAAGACGGAACCTGATAGGGATGATCCGTTCGTCAGGGGAGGACGAGAGTGATCAAGCCGGAAGACTTGACCGACGTCGAGCGCCAGGTCGCCGGGGCCTATGCGGGCGGCACCGAAATCGACCTGACCGGGCAGAGCGTCCGCGGCGAGGTGCTGACCGGGTTGCTGACCGGCATGTACCGCGTTCCGCGCAAGGGATTGCCCGCCCTTCGCCTGCAAAACGCGCGGATCACCGGCAAGTTCGAGCTCGAGGGCACCAGGGTCACCCGCGTCATCGACCTCACCCACTGCCACTTCGAGGAAGCACCCGACCTCCGGATGGCCCGCCTCATCGGGCTCAGGCTCCGCGGCACCCGCGTGCCCGGACTGCAAGGCCGCAACCTCAGGGTGTTCAGCGACCTGGTGCTCGAAGCCGGCTTCACCTGCACCGGCATCGTCGACCTCACCGACGCGGCGGTCGACGGCACGCTGCGACTCGCCGGAGCCGTCCTCAGGTCCAACAGCGAGCACGCCTTCCTGGGCGCAAGGCTCCGGGTGAGCGGATCCGTCCAGGCCATCGCCATGCGGGCCAACGGTGAAGTGCGCCTGCGCGGCGCCGTGATCGGCGGCAGCGTCCACCTCGGCGGTGCCCGGCTGATCAACACCGGCCGGGACGCGCTGGAGGCGTCCGGCATCGTCGTCGCGGGCAACGTCTTCTGCAACGCCGAGGGCGGCCGGTTCACCGCGGAGGGCCGGGTGCTGTTCGACGGCGCACGGGTCGGCGGGAACCTGGAGTTCACCGGCGCCCGCCTGCACTCCACCCACCGCGTCGACAACCAGGTGCTCGTCCTGCCGCACGGCCTGGCCGACGAGGCGGCGACGCTGGTGGCCGACCGCATCCGGGTCGAGGGCAACGTCGAGCTCGACAACGGCTTCACCTCCACCGGCACGGTCCGGCTGCCCAACGCGAGCATCGGCGGCTACCTGCGGCTCTCCGGCGCGGTGATCGGTCCGCGCGAGGTCGCCGAAGAACTCGCCGGTGACGTCACCAACCGCGTCCCCGTGGCGATTCACGCGGACGGCTTGCAGGTCAAGGGCGACGTCGAGGCTCGCAGCGCGGCCAACAACGGCGGCACGCGCACCCCGCCGCTGCAGACCTACGGCCAGGTGCGGCTGTCGAACGCGCACATCATGGGCAGCGCCAGCATGACCGGGGTGGCGCTGCACGGGCCCGGCATCGACGTCCTGTTCGCCGACCGCCTCGAGGTCGGCGGCACGCTCTTCCTGCGCGAGCTGAAGGCGAAGGGCTCGGTCCGCCTCCAGAACGCGAACATCGGCTCGACCCTCGACATGTCCGGCGCCGAGCTGACCCTGCCGCGGCTGCGGCCCAACGGCACGCAGAAGCCGTCGCTCGACGCCCGTGCGATCACGATCGGCAAGGACCTCCTGTGCAGCCGCGGGTTCACCGCGGTCGGCGGCGTGCGGTTGCGGCTGGGCGAGGTCGGCAAGATGGCGACGTTCAGCGACTCGCACCTCGGCTCCACCGCCGCGGACATCGCGCTCAACGCCTACGGCCTCACCGTGCACCAGTTCCGCCTGCACATCCCCGAGGGCCAGCAGCCCAAGGGCAAGGTCGTGCTGAGCAGGCTCAAGGCCGTCTCGGTGACCGACGGACCGGGGCTGTGGGACGCGGAGGGCGGCGTCGCCGTCGACGACTTCGAGTTCGCCGGCATCACCGCCGACCCGGACGTGCCCGTGGAGACCAGGCTGAAGTGGCTGCTCAAGGTGCAGCCGGACTTCGCGCCCGGACCGTACGAGCAGCTCGCCGCCGTCTACCAGCAGGGCGGTGAGGAGGAGCTCGCCCAGAAGGTCCAGCTGGAGAAGCAACGCCGGCGCTACTCCGAGCTCGGCCTGGCCGGGCGGGTCTGGGGCGGGGTGCAGCGGTGGACCGTCGGCTACGGCTATCGGCCGTGGCTCGCGATCTGCTGGCTCGGCGTGTTCTGGCTCGGTGGCGCGCTCTGGTTCAACTGGCACCCGATGCTCAAGCTCAACAAGGACGAGGACCCGGTGTGGAACGCCTGGCTGCTGTCGCTCGACCTGCTGCTGCCCATCGTCGACTTCGGCCACGACGGGAAGTGGCAGTTCACGGGCGCGTCGCAGTGGATCTCAGGGCTGCTCGTGGCCGTGGGCTGGGTGCTGGCGTCCACCGCGGCGGCGGGTGCGGCGCGGGTGCTCAAGCGAGTTTGATCTTGGAGCCTTCCGTTCACACGATGTAGTTAACCGAGCGCTCTGAGCGTGCATTCGGGGCAGTGGGACTGGCAGAGTCGCCGACGTCGACTTGATCACTTGATCGTCGGCGAATCCCTTGAGTGCCACCGAGTAGCGAGGTTCCCGCGTTGTCAGCTGTCGATGTGCGAGCGAAGACGGGAGCGAACGGCATCCGCCGGTTCGCCACCCGAGCGCTGCTCGCCGTCGGTGGTGCCATCGCGGGTACGGCCGTCGCCTGGGTGCTCACCACCTCCGCCGCACACGCCGCGGACACGGTGTCCTCTGTGGACGGTCAGCAGTTCGACGTTGTCAGCAAGCTCGTCGCCAAGTCGGACGAGAAGCTGCCGGTCGTCGTCCCCGCTGCCGCCGCAGTGCACAAGATCGACGACACGTTGCGCGCCGAGCAGCAGAAGGCTCGTGCCGCTCTGCCGGACGTGCAGGTCCACAAGGCGGTCGAGCAGATCGCCGAGCGGATCCTGCCGCAGGTCACCAGGATCGGTCAGGCCCAGGCTCCCGCCACCGCGCGGTCCCTGGACGTGATCTTCCCGGAGATCCCGGCCACCCCCGAGGTCGCACCAGCGGCCCCGGCGGTCTCGCAGGTCACCGGCACGTCCGGTGCGTTGTGGACGGATCTGCTGGAGCACAACGACTTCGTCGTACCCTCCGAGCAGCTTCCGTCCCTGCCCAGCACCCCGTTCCCGAAGCTGCCCGTCCCGGCCCCCGCGCCGGTGCAGTGCTCTTCGTGCAACGACGGTTCTGGTTCTGCCAAGGGCAGCACGATCGCTGCTCTCGCCACGTCTGGCAACTCCCACGGCACCTCGGTGACGCGCGCCCTCGCGCCGTCCACCGACGAGGTCACCGTGACTCCGGGCAAGCAGCCCGGCATCAACCCAGACTGATTTCAGCGCGCGGTCCACGACAGCCCTCTCCCCCGGCTGTGTGGAATTCGACCGTCGCGCTTTTTTCTTGCGCTCTCCTCGGTCGATCACCGCGTGCGACTCCCCCGGTGATGGCGCGCCTTCCCCTGCGCGCCCGGCCCCACCCCCATGAACCCCCCTGATTCCAGGGGACTTTGGTAAAGGAGATCCAATGCAGACCTGGGCAAAGCGCGGAATCCAGTCCGCGTTTGTCACTGGTGGTTTGCTGATGCTCGGTACGGGCATCGCTTCTGCCCAGGAGAACGTCAACCCCGACGCAGCACCGTCACCCGTTGACGCCGGCGTTTCGGTTCCGGTGAAGGTGGACCAGAACAATCTGGGTACCCCCGCCAAGAGCCTGAACGTCCCCAAGATCGACCGCACGATCAGCACGGACCGCGTCACCAGCGCGGTGCCCGTCCGCTCGGCCGCTCCGGTCGCGCACCCGTTGATCAAGCAGGCCGCCGACCGCGTGCAGGGCACTGCCGCGCAGGGCCTGTTCCGCGGCAACACGGTCCAGGCACACGTCGATGTGCCGATCAACATCTGCGGCAACGCGATCGCGGTCCTCGGCAACTCCGAGGCGGCCGGCGACTGCTCGCAGGACACGCACCGCGACGGCACCATCGTCACCGACGGCCAGGGCCAGGCGCTGGCCGGCAACGTCGTCGCCGTCAACCACGTGCTGCCGGTCCAGATCACCGGTAACGCCATCGCGGCGGGTGGCAACGCCACCACCAACACGACCGCCGAGCAGGTTTCGACCACCGGCGGCGACATCACCACCAACGGTGACAAGGGTGCCGTCTCCGGCAACGTCGTCGCCGAGCAGGGCGCGACCCCGGTTCAGATCACCGGCAACGGTGTGGGCGCGGTGGGCATCGCCGCGGCCAACTCGGTCGCGCACACGTTCGCTTCCTCCGAGGGCGACACCGCCACCAGCGGCAAGAACAGCTCGATCTCCGGCAACGCCGTGCCGATCCCGCTGTCTCCGCTGTTCGAGGTGAACGGCAACTCGGCCGCCGGTGCGGGCAACGCCTCCACCGACTCGGTGCAGTCCGGTACCGCCTACGCCGGTGGTTTGACGCACACCGACGGCGACCCCGCCACGCTCGCCGGCAACATCGCCGAGCCCGCGCTCGCCGGCCCGATCACGGTCGACGACAACTCGGCCGCCGCGGGTGGCAACTCGTCCGCGACGAGCGCGACGACCAACGAGTCGACCGCCGGTGGCCAGAAGAACACCAACGGTGTCGGCTCCACCGGGTCCGGCAACATCGCCGGCGCGCCCATCTCGCTGCCCGTCGCCGCAGGTGGCAACGGTGCCTCGGTCGTCGGCAACGCGCTGACCGACCACTCGAACGTCGCGAACTCGACCGCTGGTGGCCCGGCCTACACGCTGGGCGACAAGTCGGTCCTGTCCGGCAACATCGCCGACGTTCCCCCGGCCACGGCCGTGGACGCGTGCGGCAACGGCGCGAGCCTCGGTGGCCAGGCCGCTGGTACCTGCGAGAACGACGTCAAGTCGGTCACCGGGGGCTACCAGGGCAACACCGGCAACGACTCGGTCGGCTCCGGCAACCTGGTGCAGACCCCGCTCGCCGCTCCGGCCGAGGTGTACGGCGTCGCCGGCACGCTCGCCGGCCAGGCGTCCGGCTCGGCGGACGAGGTCAAGGTCGTCCGCTCCAGCGGTCAGCCGAACACGCAAGACGACAAGGGCACGGTCTCGAGCAACATCGTGACCGCGCCGACCGCCGTCGCGCCGCAGGTCTTCGGCTTCACCGCCGGCCTCGTGGGCAACACGACGTCCGACTCGGCGAACGACACCACGGTCAAGGCGGGCGACGACCCCAAGGCCTGGGGCAAGAAGAGCTCGGTCTCGGGCAACATCGTCCAGGTTCCGTCCTCGACGCCTGCCCAGGTCTTCGGCGACGGTGCCACGCTCGTCGGCAACAACTCCACGACCGCCGACAACGCCACCGACATGGCTGCGGGCGGCGACGCTCACACCAACGGTGACCAGGGCTCCATCGCGGGCAACGTCATCTCGGCTCCGGTCGCGACGGGCAGCCAGCTCGCCGGCTGGTCGGTCGCCGGCGGCAGCAACGTCGACTCCGCTGTCACCAACGACCTCGACTCCGTGGCCGGTGGCGACGTCGCCAGCAGCGGCAACGGCGGCTCGGTCTCCGGCAACCTGATCGGCGCGCAGCCTGCTGCAACGCCGCTGCTGCCGGGCAACACCGTCTCCGCGGCGGGCATCAGCAAGTCCGACGTGGTCTCCGACACCAACGTGGTGTCCGGTGGCAAGAGCCAGTCGCAGGCGCACGACGCGTCGGTGTCCGGCAACCTGATCCACGTCCCGGCCAACGCCGTTGCCGCTGTGTACGCGGACGCGGTTGCGGCTGCGGGCAACGCGACCACGGCGACGGACGAGAACTCCAGCACCACGGCCGGCGGCCTCATGGAGACGGACGGCAGCGGCCCGCTGACCGCCCGCGAGATGACCGTTCCGGTCGAGGCCGCTGCCGGCATCATCCGGGTTCCCATCGAGGTCCTCGGCCAGGCGACCACCACGGGCACCGGTGCGGACCTCCAGTCCACCGGCGAGCAGGAGGGCACCCTGCGTGCCACCCAGCTCAAGGGCATCCAGCTCCCCAAGGGCGTGGACAGCCTGATGAAGGCCGACGAGGTTCCGGCGTTCCACGGCATCGACCAGCTGCCGGTGAACACGCTGCCCAGCCCGGCCGGCCTGCAGGCCCTGGCCGGTCAGCTGCCGACCCCGCAGCTGCCCGCCGTCGGTGAGCTGCCGACCCTCCCGCAGGAGCGTTCGAACCTGCCGCTGAACGGTGGCACCGCCGGCATCACGCCGAACGTCCAGGGTCTGCCCCTGGGCCAGGTGCTGGCCGCCGCGCAGGAGCTGCTCCCCACGGGTGCGGCTGCTGAGCGTTCGCTGCCTTCGCTGCCGTTCACCGCGCCGGCCCTGCCGGTTCCGGTGCAGCTGCCCGCGCTGCCGACCGAGCGTTCGCTGCCCGGTCTGCCGCTGGACGGCCCGGCCTCCCTCTCGGGTCTCAACCTGAACCCGACCGATGGTCTGGCCCCGAAGGCTGCGGAGCGCGCGCTCCCGCAGCTGCCGGTGAACGCCCCGGCGCTCGCCATGATCGACCCGGCCAACCTGTTCCAGACGGTGACCGGCTCGCTGTAACACCCGAAAGTTGTAACACCCTCCTCCGGTAAGAAGCTGAGCCCCGGCGACACGACGGTGTCGCCGGGGCTCAGTGCCGTTTTCCGGTCTGTTTCAGGAGTTCTCGGCGGTGGCGATCACGTCGTCCGGCTCCGCTTCGCCGTCGCTCGTGACCCAGTGGATCTGCGGGCTGTCCCCGACCAGCTGCCTGATCAGCGACGAGATCGGGGAACCGTCACCGAAGTCGTGCTCGGCCAGAACGGCGAGGACCGTGTCGCGGTACCTGGCGACGGTGAAGTCCGGTCGCAGCCCCGCCCGCAGCACCCGCGCGGCGTCGAGCAGCGAGTCCGGTGCCGTGATCAGGACCAGCGTGACGAGAGTGCCGCGTGTTCTGGCGCGGATCAGCGACTGCTCCAGGCGGTCGAGCAGCAGCGCGTGGCCGGGCAGGCCCGTGAGCGGGTCGTGCAGCACAAACCGGTTCTAGCCGAGGTCACGCCTGTTGACCAGCATTGCCGCGCCGAAGAGCGTCAACCAGGTGAACCCGATGGTGATCGTCAACCGTTGACACAGGCCGCCGAGCTCGACGAGACCGGGCGTCTGGGCGAACGCGGCGTGCAGCAGGCCGTGCCAGGTGTACCCGGACGTCGCCGGGCTGCGCGGCGGACAGCCGCTGACGAGGTCGGTCGTGAAGATCCCGGAGCCGATGAACTCGCCGGTGTTGATGCCGATCGCCGAGAGAGCGGCGCGGTCGAGGGAGTCGAGACCCGCGCGGGCGGCGGCGAGGTCGACGTCCAGCGCGTCGCCGATCTGCTCCCACGACCAGCCCTGCTGCCTGGCACGGGCCACCGAGGTCGCCTCGACCTGTTCGGCGAGGCGGCGCAACGCTCCGACGGTGCGCAGGCTGACGGCGGGGTCGACGGAGTTGATCTGGCGCGTGAGCTCGTCCACGTTCGTCAGGCCAGGCTGAAAAACGGGCGGCGTCAACGTGGCCTGACGTCAGCCAAGTGCGTAAACGTCACCCTCGGAGGCCGCGAAGATCTCGCCGGAGAAGTGCTTGCGGGCGGTGGCCACTGCGCCGAACCGGTCGTTGCCCGGCCAGAAATGGGTCAGCATCAGCCGTCGGGCACCTGCTCGCCGTGCCCACTCGCCGGCCGCGGCGGACGACATCAGCAGGCCCGAGGTGTCGCCAGGACGATCGGTGGCCTCGACGACGAACAGGTCCGCGTCCCGGCCCAGCTCGGCCAGCGCCTCGGCAGGACCCGTGTCGCCGGTGTAGGCGAGAACGCTCGTGGACTCCAGCCGGACGCCCGTGTTCGTGACGAAATGCGGCAGGTCGACGCCGGTCAGCCGGAACGGGCCGACTTCGTGCCGGCCCGGCAGTTCGTGCACCTCGAAGACCTCGCGCAGCGGGGCATCGGGTTCGAGGCCCTGCAAGCGGTCGAGCACCCCCGGCGGGCAGTACAACGGCAGCCTTCGGCGTTCCCCGTAGTACCGGGTGCGGAACAAACCGTGCAGGTCAGCGCAGTGATCGGGGTGTTCGTGGGTGATCACGACGGCGTCCGGGCCCGCTGGCCACAGGTCCAGCAGCCGCGGCAGCGTGCCGTAGCCGAGGTCCAGCACCACCCGGTAGCCGGCGTCCTCGACGGCGAAACCGCTGCACGCCCGGCCCGGTTCCGGGTAGGCACCGCAGCTGCCGAGAACCGTCAGTCGCACGGCTTGGCCAGCAGGATTCCGCGCGGCCCGAAGCCCGACCCGGAGTAGAAGGCGACGGCCTCGTCGTTCGTGGCGAAGATGATGGCGTTCAGCGTCCAGGCGCCGTGAGCCACCGCCACCTCCTGCGCCGCGGCCACCAAAGCCTTGCCGATGCCACGGCCGCGGAACCCGTCGAGCACCACGGTGTGGATGTCGGCGGCGCGGCGCGGCACGAGGATCTGGTGGTCGGGCGGCGGTGCCAGCAGCACCACCTCGGCCATGCCGACGACCTCGCCGTCCACCTCGGCGACGGTGAACAGCGCGGAGTCGAAGACCTGCTCGAAGTGTTCCCGCACCGCCTCGGCGGCGGGCACGCGGAAGAGAGACGGGTCGAGCTCGACGTGGCGTTCGGCGTTGGTCAGGCGCAGCCGCACGAGAGCAGGAATGTCCTCGCGGCGAGCCGGCCTGACCTTCATCAGGTCTGCGCCAGGTCGGTGAAGCGGCTGTAGTGCAGCTGGTGCGCCACGGTGATCGTGGCGGTCGGGCCGGCACGGTGCTTGGCGATGATCAGGTCCGCCTCGCCTGCCCGCGGGTCGTCGCGCTCCCAGGCGTCCGGGCGGTTGATCATGATGACCATGTCGGCGTCCTGCTCGAGCGAGCCGGACTCACGGAGGTCGGACAGCATCGGCTTCTTGTCGGTGCGCTGTTCCGGACCGCGGTTCAGCTGGGAGATCGCGATGACCGGGACGTGCAGCTCCTTGGCGATCAGCTTCAGGTTTCGGGAGAACTCCGAGACTTCCTGCTGGCGCGACTCGGTCTTCTTGCCGGAGCTCATCAGCTGGAGGTAGTCGACGACCACCAGCCGCAGGTCGTGCCGCTGCTTGAGGCGGCGGGCCTTGGCGCGGATCTCCATCATCGTCAGGTTCGGGCTGTCGTCGACGAACAGCGGAGCCTCGCTGATCTCGCTCATCCTGCGGGCGAGGCGGGTCCAGTCGTCGTCGCTCATCCGGCCACCGCGCATGTCGCCGAGGCGGATGCGGGCCTCCGCGGAGAGCATGCGCATGACGATCTCGGTGCGGCTCATCTCCAGACTGAAGATGGCGCTGGTCAGGCCGTGTTTGATCGAGCACGAGCGGGCGAAGTCGAGGCCCAGCGTCGAGTTGTGGGTCGGGATCATCGTCTCGCCCGCGAGGTACAGGTGGTCGTGGTTGTCGACCTCCACGCACCGCACCGGCACGGACGCGACCGGGCGCACCGCCACGATCTCCACCTGGTCGTGGCGACCCAGGCCGGCGATCAGCTCGTCGACATCCCGACGCAGGCGCGCGAACCGGCCGTCGATCTGCAACGCCGCCAGCAGCTCCTCGCGCTGCTTGCGCGACGCCCGCAGATACGCGGCGGGGATGTGCGGGTCGTCGGCCACGTCGAGGTCCTTGGCCACGCGCAGCTCTTCGTCCGTCAGCTCGCCGTCGCCCAGGCCGGACAGGAACTTGCCCAGTGCGGTGGGCGAGAGGGGCAACGCCGCGGCGGGCAGCTCCCACGCCGCCGACATGCGCACGAACACACGGCACACGCCGATCTTCTGGAACAGCTGCGCCGTCGTGCGGATCGCCCAGAAGCCACCGGTCTCGCTGCACGACTCGGTCAGCCACTGGTGCTCGGCGTCGGCCACGATCACCGCGCCGTCGGAGAACTCGACCTCGAAGCACGGGCGGCCGGTCATCACCTCGGTCGCGGCGACCACGCGCGTCGGGCGGCCGTCGGCGCCGATCAGGAAGTCGCCGGCTGAGACCGAACCCATCGTGGTCCAGCCGGACGGGGTGGGCAGCGGCGTGTCCAGCGCGAGCGCCTTGCCGACACCGGGACGCGCGGCGACGATGATCATCTGGCCGCCGTGCAGGCCGTTCGTCAGCTCGTCGAGGTCAGCGAAGCCCGTCGGGATGCCCTGCGAGATGCCGCCGCGGGACGCGATCGCGTCGATCTCGTCCATCGTCGGCTGGAGCAGGTCCTCCAGCGCCACGTAGTCCTCGGTCGTGCGGCGGTCGGTGACCTCGTAGATCGCCGCCTGCGCGCGGTCGACCACGTCGTCGACGTCCGCGCCCTCGGCACCGTTGTACCCGAGCTGCACGATGCGCGTGCCCGCCTCGACCAGGCGGCGCAGCACCGCCTTCTCGGCCACGATCTCGGCGTAGTAGCCGGCGTTCGCGGCCGTCGGCACCGTCGCGATCAACGTGTGCAGGTACGGCGCGCCACCGATGCGCAGCAGCTCGCCGCGCCGTTCGAGCTCGGCCGAGATGGTGATCGGGTCGGCGGGCTCACCGCGGCCGTAGAGGTCGAGGATGCAGTCGTAGATCGCCTGGTGCGCCGGGCGGTAGAAGTCGTTGGGCGCGAGAGCCTCGATGACGTCCGCGATGGCGTCCTTGGACAGCAGCATGCCGCCCAGCACCGACTGCTCGGCGGCGAGGTCCTGTGGCGGCTGACGCTCGAATCCGGGTTCCGCCATACCCCGGTCGTCCACCAGCGCCACTGCCAAATCACCCCTGCGAAGAGTCGAGAGACGGCGCCCATGCCCGTCAGGACCATTCGGTACAGGACCTAGTTGTACAGCCCTGCACCGACAATTTCGGGCGGCCACGCTGTGCGATGGTCATCGCCCGAGACGCGACGCTAGAGGGACCCGTCCGGAGCAAGCAAACCAGCGTGTGGATCGTCCTGTGGACAACTGGGGGACAACCTGTGGATGGTTGCTCACAGGGGTGGGAGCGTTGGGGACAACCTGTTGACAACCGGTGGAGTGACAGAAATAACCGCAGCTCAGAGGCTGTGAACAAGTTGTGGAAAAAGTTGTGCGCCATACCCTCGGCGTGTCGCGAAAAACACCCTCTTCGGCGTGTCGCGGGCCGTCTGAATGCGCGGGTTATCCACAGGAAGTGGACAGAAGCGCGCTGGTCCGAACGAGCGAAAGCGCCACCCACCCGGAGCATTCCGGGTAGGCGGCGCTTCAGCAATCGCAACCAGCGTGAAGTGCCCCCGAGGAGGTCACGTCACGCGGCTCGCGTTGCGGGCACTACTCGCCGGCGGTAACGACCAGCGGGAGAGCCACGGTGACCTCGGGGTGGAGGCGCACGGTGACCGAGTGCTTGCCGGTCGTCTTGATGTGACCCGGCAGTTCGATGGCGCGCTTGTCCAGCACGAGGCCGGACGCAGCCTTCTTCACGGCCGCCGCAACGTCAGCGGTCGTGATCGAGCCGAACAGCTTGTTGGAGCCGGCCGCAGCCTTCGCGGTCAGCGTCACGCCGCCGAGGCCCTCGAGCTTGGCCTTGAGCTCCTTGGCGTGGTCCAGGTCGCGCACGCGCCGAGTGTCCTGCGCGCGGGTGATGACCTGGATCTGCTTCTGCGCACCGCGGGTCGCGACGATCGCGAGACCGCGCGGGAGCAGGTAGTTGCGGCCGTAGCCGTCCTTGACCTCGACGATGTCGCCGGGCGCGCCAAGGCCGGAAACGTCAGCGGTGAGGATGAGCTTCATCGCGAATGTTCCCTTCTCTTAGCGAGCGGTCGAGGTGTAGGGCAGCAGGGCCATCTCACGGGCGTTCTTCACGGCAACAGCGACGTCGCGCTGGTGCTGCGAGCAGTTGCCGGTGACACGGCGGGCACGGATCTTGCCGCGGTCGGAGATGAACTTCCGAAGCAGCGTCGTGTCCTTGTAGTCGATCAGGGATGCGCTCTTGTCCTTGCAGAAGGCGCAGACCTTCTTCTTGGGCTTGCGCACAGGCGGCTTGGCCATGTGTCTCTAACTCCTGGAATACGCAGTGATCAGGTTCTGGATGACCGGTGCGGTCGGTCTAGAAGGGGGGCTCGTCGGCAAAGCCACCGGAGCCGGCCGGCGGGGCGGAACCCCACGGGTCGTCTGCCGGAGCGCCACCGCCACCGCCGCGAGACTGCTGACCGCCGCCGCCGCCGAAGCCGCCGCCACCGCCGCCGTCTCCACGGCTGACCCTGTTGACCTTCGCGGTCGCGTAGCGCAGCGAGGGGCCGATCTCGTCGACCTCAAGCTCCACGACAGTGCGCTTCTCGCCTTCCTTCGTCTCGAAGGAACGCTGGCGCAGCCGTCCGGAGACGAGCACTCGCGAACCGCGGGTGAGCGACTCCGCCACGTTCTCGGCGACCTGCCGCCACACGTTGCACCGCAGGAACAGCGCTTCGCCGTCCTTCCACTCGCCCGACTGCTTGTCGAACGTGCGGGGGGTGGAGGCGACCGTGAAGCTGGCCACCGCTGCCCCGGACTGGGTAAAGCGGAGTTCGGGGTCGGCAGTCAGGTTCCCGACTACCGTGATCGTCGTCTCACCAGCCATGTCTTGGGAGCTCCCCTAGTCGAGGTTCGTCAGGCCCTGGCCGCGGCCTTGGCCGCTGACTTGGCCGACTTGGCGTCCGACTTGGCCGCAGCCTTGGCGGCCAACTTGGCAGCCTTGGCGGGCTCGCGGCGCAGGACCTTCGTCCGGAGCACCGTCTCCTGCAGACCGAGCTGGCGGTCCAGTTCCTTCACCGCTTCAGGCGTCGAGGTCAGGTCGAGCACCGCGTAGATGCCCTCGCTGTTCTTGTTGATCTCGAAGCTCAACCGGCGCTTGCCCCAAACTTCGACCTTCTCAACGTTGCCACCAGTGGTTTTGATGACGTTGAGGAACGTGTCGAGAGACGGCGCGATCGTGCGCTCGTCGAGACTGGGGTCGAGGATGACCATCACTTCGTAATGACGCATGAGGACCACTCACCTCCTGTGGACTCGCGGCCACGGGCTTTCCGTGGCAGGAGGGTCGTCGCGTCAGCAACTGAAGAAGGTTAACAGAGCGCGTCCGGCGACTACGCAGGGGTGCGGCGCAGCACCCAGGTCCGCACCAGCGCACCCGTCACGCAGGCCAGCATCAGCACCGCGAGCAGCACGGGAAGACCGACGCCGCCGGGACCGCCGAGCCTCGGCAGTGCCGTTGCGCGACCGGCTGCCAGCACCTCGTCGCCGTCGACGCCGTTTCCGTTGGAGGCACGGGGAACCTGCGAGCCGTAGCGCACGCCGGGCGACGGCGAGTAGAGGCCGGGCATCGCGAACGGCAGCGAGCCGTAGGTGAACAGCGGCACGCGGCCGAAGTTCCCGCTGAGCGAGTAGAGCGAGAAGTCGCGGTTGCTGGGCGCGCCCACCACCGCTCCAGGTGTGCCGGGAGTCACACCCGGCTGACCGGGCTGAGTGCCCGGCTGGGGCTGTGGTTGCTGGCCAGGAGGCTTCGGCGCACCCGGCAGCTGCACCGCCTGCTGCGACGCGTCCGCGACGGCCTTGGCGCCGTCCTGGACGGGGGCTGCGGCCTGGTTCACGCCCGTCACGACGACCTGGCAGCCGCTGGTCAGCGTCGAGCGCACGGTCTTGTCGAGCGTGCCGATGATCGGCCCGAGCAACGGCAGCTTCTGCAGTTCGGCGACCACGGCGTTGGCGATGGTGGCGCCGGAGATGGTCGTCGTACCGGCCTGCACCGCGCCGATCGGAATCGGTTTGCCCTGCGCGAACGCCTGCTTGAACGGGTCCGCGAGCGGCGGGCCGAGCAGGGGGATCGCCCTGATCAGGTCGGTGATGGGCTGGGTGACCGCTGCGGGACTGAGCGAGACCGGGGTGCCTGGCGTGCCCTGCACCGAGGTGGCGCAACTGCCCACGACGATGGGATCCGCGGCGGTGGCCGGAGTCATGCCCACAGCGGCGGATGTCAGCGCCAGAAGCGTCGCGGCGGTGACGCTCAGCAGTCGCATGCCAACCCCTTTCCTACTCTCTAGTAGTAACGACCGTAGGCGCTGGTCGTGACGTAGACCATCCCCAGTTTTCGCAATTACTCCTATCGGCGGCGGCTGCGGCCGCGTTATGCCTCCCGACTACCCTCCTCGTCATGCGCATCGGGGCCCATGTTCGCGACGACGACCCCGTCGGTGCCGCTGCCGAACGCGGGGCCGAGGTCGTCCAGTTCTTCCTGTCGGATCCCCAGGGTTGGAAGAAGCCCAAACCTCATCCTCAGACGGAGGCTCTGCTCGCCTCCGACCTGGACGTGTTCATCCACGCCCCGTACATGATCAACATCGCGTCGCTGAACAACAAGATCCGGATCCCGAGCCGGAAGAACGTGCTGCAGCACGCCGAGGCCGCCGCGACCGTGGGCGCGAAGGGCCTGATCGTGCACGGCGGCCACGTCACCAAGGGCGAGGACCCGGCCGACGGCTTCGCGAACTGGCGCAAGTTCTTCGAGCGCCAGGTCGCCGAGGGCGGGTTCGCGGTGCCGATCCTGATCGAGAACACCGCGGGCGGCGACAACGCCATGGCCCGCTCGTTCGACAACCTCAAGCGCCTCTGGGACGCAGTCGGCGAGTTCGGCCAGGGCTTCTGCCTCGACACCTGCCACGCGTTCGCCGCCGGTGAGGACCTGGTCGGCATCGTCGACCGGGTGAAGGCGATCACCGGCCGCATCGACCTGGTGCACCTCAACAGCTCGCGCGACGAGTTCGGCTCCTCGCGCGACCGGCACGACAACATCAAGTCCGGCACGATCGACGCGGACCAGCTGGTGGCGGTGGTCGCCACCGCCGGATGCCCCGTCGTGGTCGAGACCCCCGACGAGGGCCAGGCCGACGACATCGCGTTCCTCCGCGACCGCGCCGGTCGGTGACGCGGTGCACGAGGTGGTGAGCGCGGCGCCCGAGCACGACGACACCGGGCGTTTCGCGAGCCGCTTCGGCAGACCCGCCGCCATCGTCCTCGTGCTGCTGTGCGGGATGACGCTGCTGCTCGGCTTCATCAACAAGGACCGCTGCACCGGTCCGGCGTTCGACCAGTGGGGCCGCTCGCAGCCCGACTACGACGAGCGCAACAAGGAAGAGGTCTGCTACTCCGACATCCAGCACCTCTGGATCGGGCGCGACATCGACCGGCACGTCTTCCCGTACGTCGAGGGCGGCATCAACGACAAGGGCGTCCTCGTCGGCGGTTCCGTCGAGTACCCGGTGCTCAGCGGCCTGCTGATCTGGGCGGGGGCGATCTTCGCCCACAACGACGCCGAGTACCTGCTCTACTCCTCGCTGCTGCTGGCGCCGTTCGGCCTGCTCACGGGCTGGTTGCTGGGCAAGCTGGCCCGTTGGCGCGCCCTGCTGTGGGCGATCGGGCCGCCGCTGATCCTCTACGCGTTCCACAACTGGGACCTGCCGGTCGCGCTGTGCTCGGTGGCCGCGGTCTACGTGGTGCACCGCTGGCACCGGCCACTGGTCGAACGGGCGACGGTCGCGTCGGTCCTGCTCGGTCTCGGGTTCGCGTTCAAGGTCTACCCGGCGGCGTTCGTGCTGCCGCTGATGCTCTTCGTCGCCACCGGCGGCTGGCGCGGCCAGGAGATGCCGGCGGGCAAGAAGGTCGACATCGCCGGCGCGGTGAAGGTCGCGCTCGCGTCCGTCATCACGGTCGTGCTGGTCAACCTGCCGTTCGCGGTCGCGGGCTACGACGGCTGGCTGGCCTCGTTCGAGTTCCAGCAGCTGCGCCGGGTCGACATCACGACCAACTCGATCTGGTACTGGGGGCTGCGGCCGTTCCTGGGCGACGACCCGATGCAGGACCTGGTCAGCGTGGTCTCGCCGGTCGCGATCCTGGTCTCGTTCGCGATCGCCGCCGGCTACGGCTGGCTGCGGTTCCGCCGCGAGGGCACCTACCCGTGGATTCCGGTCTCCGGCGCGATGCTGTGCGGCTTCATGTTGCTGCACAAGGTCCACTCACCGCAGTACACGCTGTGGCTGGTGCCGTTCTTCGTGCTGATCCGGGTGCGGCTGATGTGGGTGTTCGCGTATTACGTGGCCGACCTGGCGATGGGGATCGGGATCTTCCGCTGGTTCTGGGCGATCGAGTTCGGGCAGCCGGCCGGGATCTACGACAGCCTCTCCGCGCAGGCCGTCATGGTCGGCGTGTGGGGGCGGGCCGCGTTGCTGGTCGCGCTGTTCGTCGTGTTCCTCAAGTCGCGTGACGTGACGGACGACGATCGCGCAGACTTCACCCGTGAGGGTGGTCATCGTGCTGGCACTGTTGCTGGTCTGCGGCGCCTGCGGAGCGCCGGAGCGGTCTGAGCCGAGCCGCTGGCTGCCCGTGTGGCAGGCGGTGCCGTCCATTTCCGCCTCGGTGCCGGACCAGCACGTGCGGACGACGGTGAACCTCGGTGCGGCCGGCACGTCGGTTCGCATCCACCTGTCGAACCTGATGAGCGACGAGCCGGTGCGCATCGAGCAGGCCTCCGTCACCGCGGACGGCCAGACGCGGCAGCTGACGTTCGGAGACTCCCGCGTCGTCACGATCGGGCCGCGCGAGGAGGTCTACAGCGACACCGTGCCGCTGACGGTGACGAAAACCCTGGAGATCAGCACGTATGCGCCGACCGGTACTCCGTGTCAGGCGCGCGCGAACCGCAACCGCACGTCCGTGGGCTCGTACGTCTGCCTCGCGTCCAGGGTCGACGTCGCGGGCTTCACGGCACCGGGCGCGGTGGTGATGTTCGGCGACTCGATCACCGAGGGCGGTCCGGAGGGGAACTGGCCATCCCTGGTGCAGACCGACCTCGCGATCCTGAACGCGGGCATCATCGGCAACGGCGTGGTCCACGGTGACGACCCGATGACAGCCCGCGTGTTCCGGGACGTCCTGCACAGCAGCGAGGTGCGCAAGGTCGTGCTGCTCGGCGGCATCAACGACATCCAGCACGACGTCAGCGCGGACGACGTCATCCGCGGTGTCCACGCCATCCAGATGCAGTGCAAAAACCGGGGCGCGCAGCTGATCATGGGCACGGTGACCCCGTGGCGGGGCTGGAAGAACTGGTCGGAGGAGCGCGAACGGCAGCGGCAGCGGCTCAACGAGCAGATCCGCGCCGAGTTCCCTGACGTGATCGACTTCGACGCCGCCGTGCGTGATCCGGCCGACCCGCTCAGACTGCGTCCGGAGTTCGACTCCGGTGATCACCTGCATCCGAACGCGGCCGCATTCGGTGCGATGGCTCGGCTCGTGCGGGTGTGACGATCCGCCGGTCCGGAGCGTCCTCCATGACACCGGCCAACGGGTCGTGGTCGCCCGCGATGCGCACGAGGTCGCGCTCCGGGTGGTAGATCTCCTTCACGATGATCACGCACAGCCCGATGACCGTCGCGTCCCGCAGCAGCACGGCGCCGAGGAACCAGTCGATCGGCAGGCCCTTGTTGTCCGTGCCGAGGTAGAAGTACATCCGCGGCACCCACACCAGCGCGTCGATCGTCATCCACGCCAGCAGCAGCTTCCAGCGCGGCAAGGCGAGCACCGCCAGCGGCACCAGCCACAGCGAGTACTGCGGGCTCCACACCTTGTTCGTCAGCAGGAACGCCGCCACGACCAGGAACCCGAGCTGCGCGAGCCGCGGCCGCGTCGGCGCGGACAGGGCCACATAGGCGATACCGGCACAGCACGCGATGAACAGCACCGAGCTGACCGTGTTGAGGACGGTCGGCGCCTGCCCCTGCGTCAGGCCGGGGTCGAACCCCTGCCACCCGGTCCACTGCACCAGCACGTTGTAGATCGTGTCCGGGTCGGCGTTGCGCTCGGTGTTGAGGCGGAAGAACTCCTTCCACCCCGTCGCCGCGGCCGGGTTCAGCGCGAGCGGCGCGTTGACGAGCGCCCACGCCCCGATGGCCGCCGCGGTGGTGGTGAGTCCCGCCTTCATCCGGTCAGAACGCCAGCACAGCAACAACAACGGCCCGAGCAGGAACAACGGGTAGAGCTTTGCCGCGCCGCCCAGCCCTATCAGCACTCCGGCGAGCGCGGGTTTCTTCCGCGCCCACGCCAGCAGACCAGCCGTGGCGAACGCTGTCGCGATCGTGTCGAAGTTCGTGAACGCGTGGACGATCACCAACGGTGACACCGCTACCAAAGCGGCGTCCCACATTCGTCTCCGTGCTATTCGAGCCACGGAGAACACGGTCACCAGCCACGCCACCGCCAGCCAGAACGCCGTGACGTTGAAGAACACGATCACCGTCATCGGCAGGCCGGGAACGAGCGCCACCAGCCCCTGCGCCACCCGCGCGTTGAGCCACATGAACACACCGGTGATCACCGGGTACTCCATGTACCTGACGTGCTCGGTCGGCTTGCCCTCGTCGTCCTTCCACGAGGTGATGTACGGGAAGGAACCGCGCTGGTCGAGCCGTTCCGCGGTGTAGAGCGGCACGGTGTCGGAGTAGCAGAGCGCGGTGAACTGCCTGCTGCCCCGCCAGTCCAGCTGGACCTGGCCCTTGTCGTCGACGTACTGCTGGATGCACGGCGACTTCTGCACCCACCCGGCCAGCAACGTCAGCACGGCGAGCAGCAGCACCACTCGCAGCGCCGTCCAGAACCAGTGCCGGCCGACCTGGGCGTGCTCCCCGAGCGGACCGCCGAACGGTCTGCTGAGGGTGCGGGCGAGCGACTCGGTCCAGGTGGGCGCCACCCGCTCCTCGTGCGTGAGCGAGTCGGTGTCCTCGGCGGGAAGCTCGGCAGGGCTGCTGGGCACGTCGCGGATGTTACGGCCAAGACCGTTTCGGCGTGGTCAACATCGCCGGGCCGAAGCAAAGGGCCTGGTGCGCAACGCACCAGGCCCTGAGCTGACGACGGGTGTCACCCGCCGCCGGGGTTTCGCCCGTCTCCGGGACCCGGGATCCCGGGCTTCGGCGTCGTCGTCGTTGTCGTCGGCTTGCCCGTCGTCGGCGGCTTCGGGCACAGGATGCCCTCACAGGGCTCGTTCGGGTCCGTCGACGGCGTGTTCGAGGGCGTGTTGGACGGGGTGTTGGACGGCGTGTTCGAGGGCGTGTTGGACGCGCTGTTGGACGGCTTCGGCGGGTTGAAGTTGCCGAGCGGCTTCGGCTTCGGGAACTTCTCCGCCGGGGTGCCCGCGAGCGCCGCGTCCATGAACTTCTTCCAGATCTGGCCGGGGAGACCCGAACCGAAGATCGCCTTGTTCTCCTTGTTCTTGATCGCTACGTCACCGCGGTCCTTGCCCATCCAGACCGAGGCGGAGAGTTGCGGCGTGTAGCCGACCATCCACGCCTTCGAGTTCTGGTCGACACTGTCGGGGAGCTCGTGCGTACCGGTCTTGCCGGCACACTCGCGGTTGTTCGCGCACGGGATCCGCGAGTAGCCAGGGATGTCCTTCAGCGTCTCGGTGACGTTGTCGGCGATGTCCCGGCTCTTCTCCTCCACCGGGTCGAACGCGGGTACTGGCCTGTCCGCGTGCTGGTAGAGGATGTCTCCGCTGGGGCCGGTGACCTTCGTGATGAAGAACGGCTCGCGGTAGATGCCGCGTGCGGCGAACGTCGCGAAGGCCGACGCCATGTCGAACGGCCGCACCTGGGCGGCGTCGGCGCCGATGGCGATACCGGCGCTCGGCGGGTTGCCGCCTTCACCGACCAGCGTCTCCTTCGTCTTGCCGTTGACCTGCACGGTCTTGGGGATACCCGCGGCGTGCGCGGCGTCCGCGACGGCCTTGGTGCCCGTGCCGTTGTTGGCGGCGACCATCTCGTAAAAGACGGTGTTGAGAGATTCCTTCATCGCCTGCTTGATCGGGCACTGCTTGCCGCAGGTGGTGCCGCCCGCGTTGCGGATCGGCACACCCGCGATCGTGCGCGGCGTGGCGTCGTAGACGTCACCGATGCCCTTGCCCATCTTCAGCGCGGCGACCAGGTCGAACGGCTTGAACGACGAGCCGGCCTCCTGGATCGTGCCCTTGGCGTAGTCGATGCCCTGCAGGCCGTCCTTGCCCGGCCAGTAGGCCTTGACCGCACCGGACTGGGGGTCGATCGCGCTGAGCGACGTGCGCAGCTCCGGGTCCTGGCCCTCCATCACGGAGTTCACCGCGTCGGTCGCCGCCTGCTGCATCTTCGGGTCGATGGTCGTCTGGATGGTGACGCCGACCTTCTGCGCCTTCTCCATCGTGATGCCGACCATCTCGGTGTCCAGCTCGTTCTGGACCTGCTGGCTCACCCGCGCGAGCGGGCCCTCGAGCCCACCCGGCTGGGAGTCGCCGAACGCCACCGGCGTCGGCCACTGCTGCGCGTCGTAGTAGGCCTGGTCGATCCAGTTCTTGTCGCGCATCTGGCCGAGGACGTACTTCCACTGCTTCTGGGAGTAGTCCTTGTCCTCGGACCAGGAGGGCGTCTGGATCATGGCCGCGATCAGCGCGGCCTCGGAAGGAGTGAGGTCCTTCATGTCCTTCTTGTAGTACACCTGCGCCGCGGCCTTGAAGCCGTTCGCGCCACGACCGAAGTACACCGTGTTGAGGTACGCGGTGAGGATCGTGTTGTGGTCCGACTCGTTGCTCATCTTGTAGGCCTTGACGAGCTCGGTGAACTTACGCGTCAGCGTCGGGTCCTCGTTGCCGCTGGCCTTCTTGATGTACTGCTGCGTCAGACCGGAGCCACCACCGGAGCCGCTGGTCACCTGGAACCAGGCGGCGCGCAGGATGGCCTTGGCGTCGAAGCCGGGGTTGTCGTAGAAGTTCGCGTCCTCGGCCGCCAGCACCGCGTGCTTGACGGTCTCGGGGATCTCCTCGTACGTCAGCATCGTGCGGTTCTGGCCGGGCGAGGAGATCTTGCCCATCTCGGAGCCGTCCGAGTAGAGCAGCGTGACCGTCTTGTCCTGAGAGGCGGCGACCTCGTCCGGGCGCGGCCACTCGACCAGCGGGTACGCAACCGCGATCGCGATCACCGGGCCCAGGATCATCAGGCCGATGAAGATGAACGCGCCGATCCGGACGCGCTTCCAGATCTTCTTCTTGCGCAGACGACGCTCCTCCTCTTCGGTGAGCTCCGGCTCGTCGTCGTCGTAGTAGTCGTCCTCGTCGTCGACGCCGCCGGCCAGCAGGAACTCGTCCTCGGGCTCGCGGTGGGTCAGCAGATCGGGTTCGCGCTGCGTCGGCCGGTTGACCGGCGGCAGCTGCGTGGTCCGCTCCTCACCGGGCCGCGGGGGCACGCCCGGACGGCCGGGACCGCCCTGAGGACCGCCAGGGCCGCCAGGACCACCGGGCCCGCCAGGACGCCTGCCACCGGGAGGCGGTGCCATCGGCACGCCACCGGGAGGCGTCGGGGGACGGCTGCCGGGGCCACCAGGACCACCCTGCGGGCCGCCGGGACCCTGCGGACGGCCGGGACCGCCCTGAGGCCCACCGGGCGCACCCTGCGGCCCGCCCTGGGGACCGCCTGGTCCGTTCGGGCGGCGTGGTGGCTGCTGCTGTGGGAAACCACCGGGTGGCGTGCCACCCTGGGGAGGGCGCGCGAAACCGCCGGGCGGGGTGCCCGGCCGCGGCTGATTCGGGACATCACGCCTCGTGCCGCCGCCGTCCGGGTCGTCCCCGGTCGGCCACTGCGGCTCGCCTCCGCGCTGTCGGTCATCATGCTGGTCGTTCACGTGAAAAGGCCTCCCAGACCGGCGTGCATCAGCACGCGGTTCGGTGGTCGTACTTCATTCGGAGCAGTGTCACCTGAGCGTCATTCCGCCGCAGTCCTCCTGCGTGGCTTTTCCAGCCCACGCTTCCCCAGGACGTATGACTGCACCAGGTGGTTCCAACTGCATGTGCGGCAAACCTCGACGACGTACACGGTGAACTCGTCGAAGAGGGTTGCCATCTTCACGAGTTCTTCAGCTGTGCGCGCCGAGCCTGTCGCGTGCTTGAGCTCGTCACCGTAGACCCAAGACACGTTGGTGAGGGGTTCCTTGCGACACACGGGGCAAGGCACTTCCGTCTGCGTACCGTGGAACTTCGCAGCTCGCAGCAGGTACGGCGACGCGTCGCAGACCTCCATGGTTCCCGTCCGGCCAGAGTAGACCTCCGCCAGCAGCGCACGCCGCTGCAGCGAGTAGTCCACCACCTGCCGTTGGGTCAACACGTGACCAGAGTACGTGCCGACCGCTTTCCGACGATGGGCCGTTCAGGGCAGCGGGTCCCGGCGCGATATGACGGTGTGCCACATCCCACACTTGAGGGGGACCATCGATGTATCGCGGCGATATAATCACCTCACCTATCGGTGCAGGTGCGAGGAGGTGACTCGTGTTCGAGTTCGCGCTGCTCGGCCTGCTGCACGAGGCGCCCATGCACGGCTACGAGCTGCGCAAGCGCTTGCACGACCTGCTCGGAGCGTTTCGCGCGTTCTCCTACGGATCGCTGTACCCAACACTGCGGCGACTCCAACGGGCGGGCCTGATCGTGGAGGAAGGGCCGGAGGAGTCGGCTCTTTCTTGGGGACGTCGGGCACGCAAGGTTTACAAGCTGACACCGGAAGGCAAGGAACGGTTCGCCGATCTCCTGGCCAACGCGGGTCCGCAGACCTGGGACGACGACTCGTTCGGAGTCCACCTGGCGTTCTTCTCCCGCACGCCGGCCGACGTCAGGATGCGCATCCTGGAGGGTCGGCGGCGGTGTGTCGAAGAACGCAGGGAAGGGCTGCGCGAGCGGCTCACGCGCACGGGTGAGCAGATCGACCGCTACACCCGTGAGCTGCACAGACAAGGCCTGGAAAGCACGGAGCGCGAGGTGCGGTGGCTCAACGAGCTCATCGCGCACGAAAAGTCCGAGCAGGACGAGTAGTACTCACCGTTGATCAAGGAGGACTCGGCAATGGGCGGAAATCGCCGCACCGTTCGAGTGGCCATCGTCGGGGTTGGCAACTGCGCGGCGTCGCTGGTGCAGGGCGTCCACTACTACGCGGACGCCGACCCGAACACCCGCGTGCCCGGCCTGATGCACGTGCAGTTCGGCGACTACCACGTGCGCGATGTCGAGTTCGTGGCCGCGTTCGACGTGGACGCGAAGAAGGTCGGTGTCGACCTCGCCGAGGCGATCTTGGCCAGCGAGAACAACACGATCAAGATCGCGGACGTGCCGCCGCTGGGCGTCGTCGTGCAGCGCGGGCACACCCTCGACGGTCTCGGCCGGTTCTACCGGGAGACGATCGAGGAGTCCGACTTCGAGCCGGTCGACGTCGTGCAGGCTCTTCGTGACGCCGAGGTCGACGTGCTCGTCTCGTACCTGCCGGTGGGCTCGGAGGAGGCGGACCGCTTCTACGCCCAGTGCGCCATCGACGCCGGGGTGGGCTTCGTCAACGCCCTGCCGGTCTTCATCGCGTCGGACCCGGAGTGGGCGGAGAAGTTCCGCGCCGCCGGCGTGCCGATCGTGGGCGACGACATCAAGTCCCAGGTCGGCGCGACCATCACGCACCGCGTGCTGGCCCGGTTGTTCGAGGACCGTGGCGTCCAGCTCGACCGCACCATGCAGCTGAACGTGGGCGGCAACATGGACTTCCTGAACATGAAGGAACTGGAGCGCCTGGAGTCCAAGAAGGTCTCGAAGACCCAGTCGGTGACCTCGCAGCTGTCCCGCGACATCGGCAAGGACAACGTCCACATCGGCCCGTCCGACTACGTGGCGTGGCTCGACGACCGCAAGTGGGCCTACGTCCGCCTGGAAGGTCGCGCGTTCGGTGACGTGCCGCTGAACCTGGAGTACAAGCTGGAGGTCTGGGACTCCCCGAACTCCGCGGGCATCATCATCGACGCGGTCCGCGCGGCGAAGATCGCCCTGGACCGGGGTATCGGCGGCCCGATCCTCTCGGCGTCGTCGTACTTCATGAAGTCCCCGCCGGTGCAGTACTCGGACCCCGAGGCCCACGCGGCCGTCGAGGCCTTCATCCGCGGCGAGGCGTGATGTGAGGGGCCGCCCTTCGCGGGCGGCCCCTTCTTCTAGCGCTTCGAGAGCCGCAGCTTCTGCCAGCTGCCGTCCGCGGTCCACCCGCCGTCCACGGGCAGCGCGACGCCGTTGATGTACCTGGCGTTGTCGCTCGCCAGGAACCTGACGGCCTGCGCGATGTCGTCGGGTGCCGCGAACCGGTTCATCGGCACGTGGTTCGTGATGTCCTCGTCGACGTAGTACCCGCCGGCCTGCGACTCGACGTCCATCTCGGTCTTGACCCAGCCGGGGCACACGGCGTTGACCCGGATCCCCCGCCCGCCCCACTCGACGGCGAGCGTGCGCGTCAGGCCGATCAGCCCGTGCTTGGTCGTGTTGTACGCGGCCCGGTCCGCCACCCCTTGCAGCCCGGCGACGCTCGCGATGTTGACGACGCTGCCAGAGCCCTGGGCGAGCATGATCTTGCCCAGCGCCTTGGTCAGCAGGAACGGCCCGGTCAGGTTGACCGCCATGATCCGCTCCCACTGCTCGAGGCTGGTGTCCTCGAACGGCACGATGCCCGCGATCCCGGCATTGTTGACCAGCACGTCCACCCGCCCGTGGGTGTTGGTCACGTGGTCCGTCAGCCGCTGCACGTCCTCGGCGCTGGCGACGTTGCCGACGATGCCGTCCTTGCTCTCCTGCAGGTCGAACCCGACGACGGCGAACCCGTCCTCGCGCAGCACGTCCGCGATCCGCAGCCCCATGCCCTGCGCCGTGCCGGTGACCACAGCAACTCGTTGCGTCATGAGCGCCACGCTAGGTCCGGGTCCGCCACCAGCGATAGCACCCGTAGCTGCCTGAACGTCTGAGCCCAACTTCTCCTGTCGCTGCCCGGGACCGGTCCCCGCTGCCGCCTCGCACGATGAGGCCTCCCAACGGAAAGGAGTCGGACCAATGGTTCGCAAAGCACTGTTCGCATTGGCCGGAATCGCCTTGCTCGTCGCCGGGGTCTGCAGCGTCCCCGACGGCAACCGCGGCTGGAGCGTCGCGGGCTTCGAGTGGAACAGCGTGAACGTTCAGCGCTAGCGTTCGCCGGGTGCGCACGCTGCTCGTCGCCCTCCCCGGCCTGGTCCTCGCCGGCATCGGGCTGACCCATCCGCATCACCTGGACGCGTCGACCGCTCAGTGGTGGCGGGACATGCACATCATCCTGGCGGCGGTCTTCCCGCTTCTCGGTGCCGCGCAATGGGTTCTGCTCGAAGACAGCCCGAAGCTCGTGCGCTACCCCGCCCGCCTGGCCACCTTCAGCTACGTCGTCTTCTACGGCGCGCTGGACGCGTTGGCGGGCATCGGCGGCGGCGCGATGGCGTTGAACAACGCCAAGGACGCGGCCGCGCCGGTCTTCGGCATCGGCAACCAGCTCGGCACCGTCGGCGCGTGGTCGTTCTTCGCGGCCAGCATCGCGATCTCGGCGTGCGCGCTGCTCAAGCACAAGCTCAAGGCGATCCCGGGAGCCGCCTTCCTGCTCACGGGCAGCTTCCTGTTCCTCGACAGCCACATCTACTGGCCCAAGGGCGTCATCGCGTGCACCTGCATCGCGATCGGCATGGCCGCGACCAGCTTCGTCAGCCCACGCCCGGTGCGATAGCCGTGTAGCCGCCGTCGACCGCCAGCACCGCACCCGTCACGAACGAGGCCCGGTCCGACAGCAGCCACAACGCGGCCTCCGCGACCTCGATCGGGGAAGCCAGGCGCTTCAGGGCGTTCCACGTGGCCGCGCGCTCGCGTTCGCCCGGGATGGAGAACCAAGGCTCGGTCTGCGGAGTCTCGACGACACCCGGACTCACCGCGTTCACGCGGATTCCCGACCGGCCGTACTCCGACGCCGCGGTCTTGGTCAGGCCGATCACGCCGTGCTTCGCGGCCGAGTAGGCGGACGCGAAGGCGGTGCCGAAGAACGCGGCGGTGCTGGCGTTGTTGACGATCGCGCCGCCACCACTCGAAACCATGGCCCGGATCTCGTGCCGCATGCACTGCGCGACACCGGTGAGGTTCACCGAGAGCGTCGCGTCCCAGGCCGTGCTGTCGGTCAGCACCACGCCGTCCGGTCCGACGCCGGCGTTGTTGAACGCCACGTCGAGGCGCCCGAACCGTTCCACTGCAACGGAAACGGCCTGCGCGCAGTCTTCGTCAGAAGAAACATCGCAGACGACCGCGACCCCGCCGATCTCCGCGGCCAGCGCGGTGATCTTGTCCGACGACCTGGCGGCGAGCACCACCGAAGCCCCCTCGGCCGCGAACAAGCGAGCGGCGGCCGCACCGATTCCCGTTGAGGCGCCCGTGATCAGGGCGACTTTGTCCCGCAGCAGCATGCGCGGAAGCTACGTCAGCGCACCCGGCAGATCCGCGATTGAAGACAGAACCGTCACTTTCGACAACACTTCCGGAGCAGGCGGGAAATGCGGGTTCGGCACCGCGAGCACGGTCATCCCGGCCGCCAGCGCGGCGCGCAGCCCGTTCGTGGAGTCCTCGACGGCGTAGCAGGAAGAAGCCGGAACCCCGAGCCGTGACGCCGCCAGCAGGTAGACGTCCGGCGACGGCTTGCCCGAAGCGCACTCCTCCGAAGACACCGCGACCGGAACCGGCAGCCCGGTCACGTCGAGGAACACCTTGATCAGCACGGCCGGGGCCGAAGAAGCGATCGCCACGGGGAAGCGGGATGCCACCTCGCGAACCGCGTCCACCGCACCGGGAATCACCGGAAGGTGTGCCGCGTACGCCTTCTCCATCTCGGCGATCACCCCGGCGGAAGCCTCTGACGCAGACATCTGCACGCCTACTGCGGACACCAGGTACGCGCCCCACTCGGGCGTCGACATCCCCTGCATGTCACGAGTGGCGGTAGGAGTCCACGCGCCACCGTGCGACGCGGCGAACGACTGCCGCACCTCGTCCCAGACCTGCTCGGAGTCGATCAGCACGCCGTCGAGGTCGAAGATCACCGCTTCCACGCCACGAACCGTACCCTGTGGCGCACGATACTTCGCCATGCTAATCAAATTCTGTTAGGGTAGCTAAGTGAATTTCAAGGCTCAGCCCAAGCAGGTGTGGATCACGGCGTTCGCCGCGGTCATCGCCTTCATGGGGATCGGGCTCGTGGACCCGATCCTGTTGTCCATCGCGGAGGGTCTGCACGCGACACCGTCGCAGGTCACCCTCCTCTTCTCCTCCTACCTCGGCGTCCAGGTCGTGGCGATGCTCTTCACGGGTGCCGCGACGGCGAGGTTCGGCGCCAAGCGCACGCTCGTCGGCGGGCTCGCGCTGATCGTCATCGCCACGCTGGCGTGCTCGGCGGCGGGGAGCATCGGCCAGCTCGTGGGACTGCGGGCCGTCTGGGGGCTCGGCAACGCGTTCTTCATCGCGACCGCGCTCAGCGTCATCGTCGGTGCGGCCAGCGGCGGGCAGAAGGCCGCGATCCTGCTCTACGAGGCCGCGCTCGGTCTCGGTCTGAGCGTCGGGCCGCTGCTCGGCGCGTTGCTCGGCAGCTTCTCGTGGCGCGGACCGTTCCTCGGCACCGCGATCCTGATGGCCGTCGCGTTGATCCTTTGTGCGGCTTTCCTGGCCAAGGACTCGCACCACGAGCGTCCCAAGATCGGCTTGTTCGACCCGCTGAAGGCGTTGAAGCACCCGGTTCTGCTGCGGACCTCGATCGGTGCCGCGCTCTACACGGCAGCGTTCTTCACGGTTCTCGCCTGGTCGCCGTTCGTCCTGCGGTGGGGTGCGGTCGAGATCGGACTGATCTTCTTCGGCTGGGGCGTGTGCGTCGCGGTGTCCAGCGTCTTCCTCGCGCCGCGCCTTGCGGACCGCGTCGGCGAGAAGCACGCGATCATCGGGTCAGTCCTGGCGTTCGCCCTGCTCATGCTCCTGATGGCGGTGCCCAGCAAGCCGCTGCTGGTGGTCGCCGTGATCGTCAGCGGTCTGGTCTCCGGCCTGCTCAACACCCTGTTCACCGGCACCGCGATGAGCGTCAGCGACGCGCCGCGGCCGGTCGCGAGTGCCGGGTACAACTTCCTGCGCTGGCTCGGCGGGGCGCTGGCGGCGACGTTCGTGAGTCACCTCGCGCAGCCGTTCGTCGTGGCAGCGGTCCTGTGTGCGGTCGCGGCGGTGCTGCTGACCTTCAACCGCACCGACACGCGTGAGGTACCTACGGAAGTCGTGATTGCGAGCGAGCAGCTAGTCGGTTAACAACAGCTGAACTACGGTCGGTGGCGGTTCCCGCACCGACCGTAGGAGGCCACCACCATGATCCCTCTGCCGCTCGTCAACCACCGCGTCGGCAGAGCAGCGGTGACATGCGAGTACCGCTGCGGGGACGCGTGCTTCCACGACGTCCCGAACACGTCCGGCAACCCCTACTTCGGCGACCTGATCAGCCGCCGCACCGCCCTCAAGGCAGGTGCCGTCGTCGCGGCCGCCGCCACTGTCTCGGTGCCGGCGACCGCGGCCGCCGAACCCGAGTCGAAGGGCCGCCCGCCGAGGGGACTCGACTTCACGCCCGTCCAGGTCAACACGAAGGACGAGGTGGTCATCCCCGAGGGGTACGAGCAGGGTGTCGTCATCCGGTGGGGCGACCCGTTGTTCCCCGGTGTCCCGGAGTTCGACTTCGACCACCAGACCGCGGCGTTGCAGGAGAAGCGGTTCGGCTTCAACAACGACTTCGCCGCGATCCTGCCGCTGGACCCGTTGGAGCTCACGGGTCTCATGGTCACCAACCACGAGTACACCAGCGAGCAGTTCATGTTCCGCGGTTACGACGCGAAAAACCCCACCGAGGAACAGGTGAGGATCGCCTGGGCGGCGCACGGCCTGTCGGTGTTCATGGTCAAGCGCTCGTTGTTCTCCGGCCACTACCGGCCGAGGTTCAGCAGGTACAACCGCCGGATCACCCTGAACACGGCGTTCGAGGTGCGCGGTCCGGCCGCGGGCAGCGACCTGCTCAAGACCTCGGCGGACCCGACCGGCAAGAAGGTCTTCGGCACGATCAACAACTGCTCCGGTGGCGTCACGCCGTGGGGCACGATCCTGTCCGGCGAGGAGAACTTCAACCAGTACTTCGCGAACGCCGCCGGCCGCAACGACCCTCGCCTGACCCGTTACGGCGTCACCGGCACGGCCACCACGCGCAAGTGGGAGCGGTTCGACAAGCGCTGGGACCTCGCGCAGGAACCCAACGAGGTCAACAGGTTCGGCTGGGTCGTCGAGATCGACCCGTGGGACCCGGACTCGACTCCGATCAAGCACACGCACCTCGGCCGGTTCAAGCACGAGACCGCGAACGTGCGCATCGCCGACGACGGCCGCGTGGTCGCGTACTCCGGTGACGACGAGCGGTTCGAGTACATCTACAAGTTCATCTCGAACGGCAAGGTCAAGCACGGCAACAGCAAAGCCGCCCGTCGCCACAACATGACGCTGCTCGACGACGGCACGCTGTACGTCGCGCGCTTCAAGGGGGACAGTCCGGTCAGCGAGATCGACGGCACCGGAAAGCTGCCGAGCGACGGCAAGTTCGACGGCAGCGGCGAGTGGATCCCGCTGGCCAGCGGCAAGAAGTCCTTCGTGCCCGGCATGACTGCGGAAGAGGTGTACGTCTTCACGCGCATCGCGGCGGACAAGGTCGGCGCGACCAAGATGGACCGCCCCGAGGACATCCAGTGCCACCCGCGCACCGGCGTCGTCTACTGCGCGCTCACCAACAACGTCGAACGCGGCGTCACTGCGGGCAAGGAAGGCCCGACCGAGCCGAACCCGAGGATCAACAACCGCCACGGCCAGGTGCTGGAGCTGACCGAACGGCGCGGCGACGCGCTCGCGCTGACGTTCAGCTGGGACCTGTTCCTGGTCTGCGGTTTCCCGGATGACCCGAACACCTACTTCGGCGGCTACGACAAGTCGCAGGTCAGCCCGATCTCCAGCCCGGACAACCTGGCGTTCGACCGGCACGGCAACCTGTGGATCTCCACGGACGCCGACGGCAAGCTCAACGGGTTGAACGACGGCCTCTACGGCGTGCCGCTGGAGGGACCGGAACGCGGCCACCTGAAGCTGTTCCTCACGGTGCCGCGCGGCGGTGAGACGTGCGGCCCGATCGTCGGTGAGCGGGTCATCACGGTGTGCGTGCAGCACCCCGGTGAGGTGGACGGCGCGAGTGCCGACAAACCGGCTTCGCACTGGCCGGACGGAGGTACCTCGCAACCTCGGCCGGCGGTCGTCGCGGTGTGGCGCAAGGGCCGTCGTCAGCTGGGTGAAATCGGTTGATCACCCTGCGTGCGCTGATCGTTCGGGAGTAGTACGAGTTCGCCTGCCGTTCATCTGCTGGACGGCAGGCGATCTCGTTGGGCTCTTAGGTTCGGCCAGTTCCCACACTGACCGATCTCGGAGGCCTGCGTGTCCTCACCCACCGATCGGGGCCGCCGCCTGCTGCCCCTGCTCCCGAAGAGCCATCCGCTCGGGCGTCAGGCGGTCACCTGCGAGTTCCGCTGCGGCAACGCGTGTGCGCACGAAGCGCCCAACACGTCGCAGAACGCCTACTTCGGTGACGTCGTCAAGGACGTCGTGAGCCGCCGAGGCATGCTGAAGGCCGGCGCCGTCGTCGCGGTCGCGGGTGCCGGCGCGCTCGCGATGGCCGGCTCGGCCGCCGCCGCCCCGGTCCACGTCGACGTGGATGTCGACGTGGACGTCGACCTGGGCAGCCGCGGTCACAACCCGAACGGCCTGAACTGGGACTCGGTGGCGCCCAACACCCTCGACCAGATCACCGTGCCCGAGGGGTTCCAGCAGGACGTCGTCATCCGCTGGGGTGACCCGATCCTGGACGGCGCGCCGAAGTTCGACTTCGACAACCAGACTCCGGAGGCGCAGGCGCAGCAGTTCGGCTTCAACAACGACTTCTGCGGCCTCGTCCCGGTGCCCGGCGACCCCAACAGCTGGCTCATGGTGAGCAACCACGAGTACACGACCGAGTCCTTCATGTTCAAGGACTGGTCGCCGACCACGATCACCGAGAAGCACGCCAAGATCGCGTGGGCCGCGCACGGTCTGTCGGTCGTGATGGTCGACCGCGACCGTCGCACCGGCAAGCTCTTCGTCTGCCCGGACGACAAGGCGAAGTACAACCGCCGGATCACGCTCACGACACCGTTCGAGGTGCGTGGCCCCGCCGCCGGGTCGAAGTTCCTGCAGACCTCCGCCGACCCGACCGGCAGGACCGTGCTGGGCACGCAGAACAACTGCTCCGGCGGCGTCACGCCGTGGGGCACGATCCTGTCCGGCGAGGAGAACTTCAACCAGTACTT
>NZ_JBEXPJ010000085.1:0-35583 GCF_040611995.1 Lentzea sp. NPDC006480 | reverse complement strand
GGATCGGCAGGGCCGCTTTCTCGGCGTCTTCGCCGTGGTGAACACGTTGGCGCGCCGGGATCAGCTGACCCCGGCGCAGCACGTGTTCCGGCGGCTCGGCAACGACTGGTACGACGCCAACTTCATCAACCCCGCCACCGTGGACCCCGACGTGTACCGGCAGCCGGGCGCGGCGGCGTGGTTCAAGAGGCAGTCGGTGCACCTCGTTGATCGCGTGTCCGGCTACCTGGCGATCCTCGACGCGCACGGGGTGCAGTGGCGCCGCCTGGAGTCCGACGATCCCGGTCGCGTCGTCTACGAGGACCCGGACCAGGTCATCGTCGTGCCCCACCAACCAGTGCATCAAGCTGGATTGATGTATCGTCGGTGACGTGGCCGGTGAGACGTTGCCGCTGTTCCTGCGGCTGATGGCGGACCCGCTGCGCTGGCGGTTGGCGTGTGAGCTGGCCGCCGGCGACCGTCGGGTGCGCGAGCTCGTGGCCGCGGTCGGCCAGCCGCAGAACCTCGTCTCCTACCACCTGCGCCAGCTCAGGGACGCAGGCCTGGTCACCGCGCGGCGGAGCAGTTCGGACGGGCGGGACACCTACTACCACCTGGACCTCGGGCGGTGCGCGCAGGAACTGGCGGCCACCGGCGAGGCTCTGAAAGCCGGAGCACCCACGGGAAAGCGGGTGTTGTTCGTCTGCACCGGCAACAGCGGCCGGTCACCCATGGCCGAGGCACTGCTGCGGCACCGGACAGGCGTGCAGGTCATGAGCGCGGGCAGCCATCCGAAGCCGTTGCACCCCAACGCGATCAGCGCGCTGAAGCCGTTCGGCATCGCCCTCGGCCACGAGCCGACGCACCTCGACTCCGTGTGCGGCAACCGGTTCGACCTCGTCATCAGCCTGTGCGACCGGGTGCGGGAAGTCCTGCCCGCGTTCGCCGGGAGGCCGCGGCTGGCCCACTGGAGCATCCCCGATCCCGCGCGCGACCCCGATCCCGTCACCGCGTTCCAGCGCACCGCCGAAGAGCTCGACGGGCGCATCCGACTCCTGGAGGTCTGAGATGACCACCGACCTGGTCAGCGTGCGGTACCTCGTCGACGACGTGGAGGCCTCGCTCGCCTTCTACACCGAGAATCTCGGGTTCACGGTCAACACGAACTTCGCGCCCGCGTTCGCCGATGTCGTCCGCGGCAACCTGCGGCTGTTGCTGAGCGGGCCGGCCAGCTCGGCCGGGCGGGAGATGCCCGACGGCACCAAGCCCGGACCCGGTGGCTGGAACCGCATCCACCTGATCGTCGACGACATCGCGGCCGAGGTGGACCGACTCAGCGGGAAGGTCCGGTTCCGCAGCGACGTCGTGAAAGGGCCGGGCGGTCAGCAGATCGTGTTCGACGACCCGTCCGGCAACCCCGTGGAGCTGTTCCAGCCGGCCTGAGTCACCAGGCCACGGGCAGCGAGACCAGCGCGCGGACGTTGGTCTCCATGCGGTAGCTCAACGAGGACTCGTCGACAGCCAGTCTCAACCCCGGAAATCGCTTCAGCACCGACGTCAAGGCGATTCGCAGCTCCAGCTTCGCGAGCTGCGCACCCACGCAGTAGTGCGGGCCGAAGCCCATCGCGAGCGGTGCCGCGTTGTCGCGGCCGACGTCCAGCCGGTCCGGATCCGGGAACACCGCAGGATCCCGGTTGGCCGAGGAGAGCACCGGCAGCACCGCGGCACCCGCGGGCAGCTGCACGCCCTCCAGCGACACGGCCTCGGTCGTGACGCGCGGCAGCGTCGCGGCGATCAGCCGGGAGAACCGCAGCAGCTCGTCGACGGCCGTGCCGATCAACGCCGGCGAGTCGATCAGCCGCTGCATCTCGGCGGGGTGGCGCAGCAGCGTCAGCAGCGAGTTGCCCAGTTGGTTGACGGTCGTGTCGTGCCCGGCGGCGAGCAGCATCTGCAGGTTCGCGAGCAGCTCCGCCGACGTCAGGTGCCCGCCCTCGTCGTGGGCCAGGACCAGCGCGGTGATCAGCTTGTCGTCGGGACGGACGCGCTTCTCCTCCACCAGGTCGGCGAGGTAGCCCTGCATCTCGTCCTCGACCTCGCGCAGTTCCTCGGGCGTGAGCCGTCCGGTCATCAGGCGGCCGGTCCAGCGGCGGATGTCCGGGGCGTCGGAGTAGGGCGCTCCGAGCAGCTCGCAGATCACCATCGTCGGCAGCGGCACGCACAACCCGCTGACCAGGTCCACCGGCGACGCGTCGAGCAAGGAGTCGACGATCTCCTGGACGCGAGGTTCCAACAACGCGACCATGCGCGGGCTGAACGCCGAGGCCACGAGCTTGCGGGTGCGGGCGTGGCGCCGGCCGTCCATCGAGGTCAGCACCAGCGGGTTCGCCGCGGACGGGAGCGTCACGGGGCCACCAGGGCGGGTGGCTTCCTCGCGGCTGAAGCGCGGATCGGTGAGGACTTGCTTGCAGGCGGCGTAGGACAGGGCCAGCCAGATCTCGATCGGTCCCATCGTGGCGGGCACGACGGGACCGCGTCTGGCGAGGAGTTCCTGCGCCTCGGGTTCGTTGTCCAGCGAGCGGTCAGTGGTGAACGGGAACGTGGCGGACATGCCCTGAAGCACGTCGAATCGGCGCGCCCAGTTCACGACGCGCGGAAGTGATCTTCGTTCCTCGCCGCCGACCCACTACGCTTCAGCTGTGGGCATACCGGCGTGGGTCTGGTTCACCGTCGCCGCGGTGGCGGGCGTGGCGGGGTTCGCCCTGCTCGCGACCGACCGGGCGCAACGAACCGCGCGTAATCGTGAACGGCGCCGTTGGGCTGCCCTGCGTGGCTGGCAGTTCGAGGAGACAGACCACGTGCTGCCGACTCGCTGGGAAGCGGGAGCCATCGCGTACTACGGAACCGGGCTCGCCCGGGACGTGGTCGCGGGCTCGACCTTCACCGCGGACGGGCGCAGGCAGGTCTACGTGCTCGACCACGAGACCGGCGGCAAGGTCAACTCGGTGCTGGTCGGCGTGCGCTGCCGCAGAGCGCTGTCCGTGGTGATCGAGCTCTGGCTGTCGACAGTGCCGTTCCAGCGCGACAACGACAAGATGCCGATGCCCGACCTGCTCGGGCCGGTGGGGTCGCGCTACGCCTTCGTCACCGACGTGCCGGCGGCCCGCAAGATCATCACGCCCGACCTGATCGACGCCGCCGAGGAGATCGGTGGCGACGTCACGGTCGTCTGGCTGGAGAACGACTGGGTGCTGGCCGCCGCGCCGCCGAACTCGTCGCCCGCGCGCCTGGAGCGGCTGCTGCGCGACATCGGCGAGCTGGCGGACGTCATCGACCCGTTCGACCCGGACCCCTCCGAGCACGAGGAGCCGGTGGCGGAGGACGACGAGGGTGGCGAGGTCTACCGCCCGTCGTTCGGGCGCAAGCAGCCGTGAGCGAGCCTTCCTCGTAACGCTGGGTGAGACCCTGGGTTGATTACCGTCTGTCTCACCGGTCGTACCAGGGGCATTCCAAACCGGCACCAAAGTGGTGTGAGCTACGTCACACTTCACTCTGTGTAAAACATTTGAGGTGGATTCAGATACTCCGTGCGTAAGGCGTCGTGTCCCCAACCCCCCGGAGGGAATCACGATGTACGGAGGAAAAGTAGTTCCGCCCGCAGCGGTGGCAGGTACGGCGTCCGTGGTGACGCTGGCCAACACGGGTGCGTCGGTCGGCTGGTTGCTGTTCGGCGGAGTCGCTCTGGTCGTTTCGGGCCTCGCACTGCGTCTGTTCGTTCTTCGTCGCCCGACGAAGAACGGAGTGTGATCATCGGCGTGCTTCCGACCCCGACCTAGACCCGACTACCGTGCGGTGGCATGCCAACCGCACTGGTGACCGGATCGACCGTCGGGATCGGGGCCGCCTTCGCCCGCAGGCTCGCCGCCGAGGGATATGACCTCGTACTGGTGGCGCGCACCGCGTCCGCGCTCGAGGAGCTCGCGAAGCAGCTGCACGACCGCCACGGCGTCAACGTGGACGTGCTGCCCGCCGACCTCAGCGACAAGACCGACCGGGCCAAGGTCGAGGCGCGTCTCGCCGAGTCGGCCGTCGACCTGCTCGTCAACAACGCCGGCTTCGCCAACACCGGTGAGTTCTTCGCCGCGGACGTCGAGAAGCTGCAGGCCCAGCTGGACGTCAACGTCGCCACGGTGCTCAGGCTGAGCCGGGCCGCGATCCCCGCCATGATGGCGCGCGGCAAGGGCGACGTGATCAACGTGTCCAGCGTCGCCAGCTTCCTGCCCGGCCGCGGCACCAGCTACAGCGCAGACAAGGCGTGGGTGACGACGTTCTCCGAGGGCATGAACCTCGCGGCCGAGGGCTCCGGCGTGCGGATCATGGCTCTGTGCCCCGGTTTCGTGCGGACGGAGTTCCACAAGCGCGCGAACATCGACATGTCCAAGACCCCGGGCTGGCTCTACGTCGACGCCGACCGGCTGGTGCACGAGGCCCTGCGCGACCTGCGCCGCGGCAAACCGCTGTCGATCCCCGGCCTGCAGTACAAGGCCATCGTGACCATCACGCGACTGCTCCCGCGCCCGCTCGTGCGCAGGATGGCGTCCCGGTTCGCCGGCGGCCGCGGCCGGACGTGATCGGAACCAATCGGACCAAAGGCGCGTCGGAGCCCTCGTGAGTGAACAGTTCCACGTCGTTCCGGACGAGCTGCGCGGGTACAGCGAACTGCTGGACCGCAACGCCCAGCACTTCCTGACCATCAAGGACCACGCGATCTCCAAGGGCGGTGACACCAGCGGGTTCACCGGCCTGCTGACGTTGCTGCACCCCGTCGTGACCGGCGTCGCGAATCTCTACGGGGAGACGCTGGACTTCGCGAACAAGATGATGCTCAAGGACTCCGACGCGCTCAAGAAGACCGCGGACACCTACGAGAAGGTCGACCTCCACGGCGTCAAGCTGATGCAGCAGGCCGGCGGTGGCCGATGACCACGGCGTACGCGGACGTCGAGGACCCGTCGGTCGCGCTCAGGGCGGCCGCGGAGGACCGCCCGGGCCGCCAGAGCACCAAGGAGCTCATCGAGAAGGCCGGCTGGAAGATCCAAGGCGTCAACTGGATCTACGAGAAGGTCACCGGCGAGAACCTGGTCGAGTCGCTGATCAACCCGCTGCTCGGCGACTTCGAGAAGATCGACGCCAACGCCAACGCGTGGGACCAGGTCGCAAAGGCGCTGGACTCCGTGCGGCACAACGTCGGCGAGGGCGTCGGCCAGCTCAACCCGCACTGGAACGGCTCTGCCGCGCAGGGCTTCGAACGCCGCATGGACACCATGTGGGTCGTCGCGATCGAGGCGGACTCCCAGGTCGCCCGGATCATCGGCAACAAGTTCCAGTCGATGGCGCAGACGTGCCGGACGGCGTGCGGCCTCGCGCTGACGTTGCTCGACATGCTGGTCACCAAGTTGATGGAAGCCGTGATCCTCGCGCCGATCCCGGTCGTCGGCTGGGGCAAGGCCGTGTGGGTCGTCTACGACTGCATCCAGATCGTCGACCGCATCCGCAAGATCATCCTCTCGATCCAGCAGATCATCGAGGGCGTCAAGGGCATGGTCGACGGGATCAAGGCCATGGGCACGGCGTTGATGAAGCTCAAGGACGTCCGCGACGTCAACGACGCGCTCGACGTGGTCGACGGCGTGCAGGACGGCAAGCAGAAGTACGACAACGGCAAGTCGGCCGTGACCGGTGGCCTCAAGAACATCGCGTGGGACGGCTACAAGCTCGGCAAGTCCGGACACGCCGCGTCCACCCGGTACAACGGAGGCAGCAGCGGGGCCGGCGGTGCCGGTGCCGGTTCGGGCGGGGCGAGCGGTTCCGGCGGCTCGGGCGGAGGACAGCAGTGACCTTCCCCTACGACCAGGCCCGGTTGCAGCAGCTGTTCGACGACGTCGACGCCAAGACCGCGGCAGCAGTCCAGACCGCGCAGCAGGCCGCCCAGTACCAGCCGCGTTCGCGCGGGGTCAGCGAGCAGGACCTCGCCGAGATCGAGCGGTACGCCCGCAGCGGCAACGCGCCCGAGGAGTTCAAGGACCTCCAACAGCGCATCGACTCCGGCGAGTTCAGCTGGAAGGACATCGCGTCCGGCCGCGTGATGGACGACGGCGTGCAGAAGGCGCTCGCCACCGGTGTACCGGACCTCCAGCGCGCCTACACGGCCATCGAAGAGGGCCAGGACATCGCGGACATCATCGAGTCCGGTAACCCCGCTGCCCGGCAGCGGCCGCGCCGTGACGATGACGACGAGGACGACGGCCCCAGCCACTTCCGCAAGGACGCCTGGTAGCTCACTCGATGGGCAGGAAGCTGCCCGCATCGCTGCTGAGGTGGTTCGTGCCGATTCCTCGGACGATGTCGAACGCCACAGCCGCCGCGACGGCGAGCAACCGGATCGAACCGGTGGTGCCGGGACGAATCTGGATCACGTCCCGGCGCACCCGGTTGCCGTTGCGCTTCTTGATCTGTCCTGTCTGGAACTGAGCGACGTCGCCCAGCAGGCACAGCTGGGTGCCGTTCGCGTCCAGCAGCGCATACCTGCTTCGCTGGGGGACGATCGAGCCGATCGGCTGCCCGTTCGGCGCCGCCACCTTCGTCGGCCTCCGGAAGAACCCTGCTGATTTCGTGATGACGAGCAGGGGCTCGCCGTTCGGGGCGACTACGCGCAGGTGGAAGGGAGTCCACCTGGACAGGCTCATCCTGCGCAGGAACCCGACCCCGAACGCCCGGCGCGTCTCGTCCGCGAACCCGAGCGGCGCGTCGTACCCGTCGTACGCCTCGACCCGGTACTTCGACCGCAGCAGAAGACTCATGGCCGACCAGGGTTGTTCCACGACGAAGGCATCCGTGCTCAGCAGACTCACGGTGATGCAGCGTACGAGGCACTGAAGCCGCGTGTGTGCGAAGCTGACGACCCGTGCGAACTGAAGTGGTCTTGGACGCGAACGCGAAGTCGGAACTCGCTCGTCTGGTGAGCGAATTGGCCGTGGTGCACGGCAAGGTAACTCTCTCCAGTGGCAAGGAAGCCGACTACTACGTCGACCTGCGCCGGGCGACGCTGCACCACGCGGCATCCCCCCTGATCGGCAAGCTCCTCCGCCAGCTCACCAGCGACTGGGACTTCGTCGCTGTGGGCGGTCTCACGCTCGGGGCCGACCCGGTGGCCTACGCGATGATGCACTCGGCCGCGGCCGACGGTGATGTGCTCGACGCTTTCGTCGTGCGCAAGGCCAGCAAGGCGCACGGCATGCAGCGCCAGATCGAGGGCATCGACGTGCGCGGGCAGCGGGTGCTCGCGGTCGAGGACACGTCCACCACGGGCGGTTCGGTGCTCACGGCCGTCACGGCGCTGCGCGAGCACGGTGCCGACGTGATCGGTGTCGCGACGGTCGTCGACCGCGGCACCGGCGCCAAGGAGGCCATCGAGGCCGAGGGTCTGCAATACCGGTACCTGCTGGACCTGAATGACCTGGGTCTCGCCTAACCGGGTTTTATCGAGCGCGCTTTGAGTCACCCCGTCCTACATTGGAGGACGGGGTGGTGCGAATGGCCAGGTTCTTCGCAGAAGCGGTCATGGTGGTGCACTTCGCCGTGCTGGCGTTCCTGCTCTTGGGCGGGTTCGCCGCATGGCGCTGGCGCGGGGATGCCGTCGCTGGGCACCGGGTTCATCGACTACTACATCGACGGCGTCTGGTACCCGGAGAGCGCGTCGACGCTGGTGCAGCTGGTGCTGGGGTCGATCGTGATCGTGTCGTGGATCGGCTTCTATGCTGGCCACCGTGCTGCTCGAAGGCTTTCACGCTGTTAAGCACGCGTTGCGCTTCGGCGCCGCGGTGCATCCGTTGCTCACCACGGACCTGAGCGCAGCCATCAGCCTCGCCGAGACGCACGCGCCGGACCTTGTCGAGCAGTTCAAGGGCGCGACCGAGGTCGACCAGGCGCACTTCAAGATCCGCGTCGGCCGCACGCACCCGACCGGGGTGGCCGGGTTCGCCGACCAGCCGAACCTGCCCTTCGACCGGGGAACGCCGGTCGTGCTGCTCGACAACCCGCGCAACCTGGGCAACTTCGGCGCCACGATCCGCGTGGCGGCGGGCCTGGACGCGGGCGGCGTCATCTCGACCGGCGACGTGGACCCGTGGCACCCCAACGTTCTCCGTGGCTCGGCGGGCCTGCACTTCGCGCTACCGGTTGCCAAGGCGGAGAACCTCGACTTCGCCGGCGAGCTGATCGCGTTCGACGCGGACGGCGATCTGCTGCGCGGCCCGATCCCCGACGACGCCGTGCTGGCGTTCGGTTCGGAACGCCACGGCCTCTCACCAGAAGTCCGGGAGAAGGCCACCAGGATCGTCCGCCTGCCCATGCGCGAGAAGGTCAGCAGTTACAACCTGACAACTTCCGTGGCCATGGGCCTCTACCACTGGGTGATTCACCGAGCTTCTTGACCGGTCAAGCACTCACCATGATTCAGTGGTGATCGCGAAACTGCTGGCGGCGCGCGCGGGCGTTGCCGAGCGCGCGGTGTACTCCAGGCACCTGCGGCGGGTCTGGGGTGTGCCGGGCACGCTGCTCGGGGCACGGGTGTGGCCCCCGCTCTTCCGGGACAAGCTGCACCTCAGGTTCAACTACTGGTGGCAGGCGCATCTGCTGGACTGCATGGTCGACGGCTACCTGCGGTCGCCGAGCGAGCTGCGCAAGGCGGGCATCACCAAGGTCGTGCGGGGCATCCGGACGCGCAACGTCCTCGGCTGGACCAACAGCTACTACGACGACATCGCGTGGCTCGGTCTCGCCCTGCAACGCGCCGAGCAGCACGTCGGCATCGCGAAACCCAAGGCGCTCAAGGCGATAGCCGAGCAGCTGCGCGACGGCTGGACCGACCACGCGGGTGGCGGCATCTGGTGGAAGCGAAACGACGACTTCAAGAACGTGCCCGCCAACGGCCCGGCCGCGATCTTCCTGGCCCGGCAGAACGAACGCACCGACCTCGCCCGCGCCCGGTCCACGGTGGACTGGATCGAGGACAACCTGGTGGACGAGAGCAGTGGCCTCGCCTGGGACGGCCTGCACGTCCACCCGAACGGCGAGATCCGCGAGTACGAGAAGAACATCTACACGTACTGCCAAGGAGTTCTGATCGGCGCGTGCGTCGAGCTGGCGAAGCACGGGCAGCGGGACAAGTGGCTGGACAAGGCCGCCCGCACGATCACCGCGGTGCACGACGACCTGGCCACCAACGGCGTGATCAGGGGGCAGGGCGGTGGTGACGGCGGCCTGTTCGCGGGCATCCTCACGCGCTACCTCGCGCAGGCGACGCTCACGATTCCCGAGCTCGACCCCGAGCGGCACGAGACCGCGGACCTGGCCAGGGAGCTGGTGATCCAGTCGGCGGAGTCGGCGTGGCTCAACCGCGTGATGGCGGTGAGCGGCCCGTTGTTCGGTCCGGAGTGGACGGTCCCGGCGGACGAGCGCGAGGGCCGCGACCTGTCCGTCCAGCTCGGCGGCTGGATGTGCCTGGAGGCGGCCGCCCTGCTGGAACGGCACGGGCTCGCTAACCCTTGAGGTAGCTCAGCAACGTCTTGGCGTCCTCGCGGAACTGCTCCGGCGAGTCGTCGAGCACGAACTCCAGCAACGCGTTGCGCTCGATTCCGTCGCGCGCGAGCTCGGTCAGCACCGGCTTCCACAGGTCGCGGCGAGCGGCGAGCGGAAGCCGTTCCGTGAACCCGCCCTCACCCCACGAGAAGACGTGCGCGGTCACCGGTTCGAGCGTCCGCACCTCGTGCACGGCGGAGAACACGTCCTGGCCTCCGCGTGGCTGCCAGTACGGCACCACACCGTCGACCTCGTCGAGCAGCTGCACCGCGGACTCCAGCGTGTCCGTCAGCGTGTTGCGGTGGTACTCCAACGCGATCCGCGTGCCCATGGCGTCGGCGTGCTCGACGGCGTGCTGCAACGCCTCGATCACCGGCCCGCGGTCAGGGCACTCGGCCGACCCGGACGTCCCGGCCCAGACCCGCACGAACGTCGCGTCCAGTTCGGCCGCCGTCTCCAGGATCGCCGCCAGCTCGCCGCGATCCGACACACCGGCCCGGTAGTAGGACCCGTACGCCGCGACCTTCAACCCGGTGTCCAGCGCACGTCGTGCCGCCTCGAAGTCGCCGGGCGGCACGTGCACGTCACCGCCCCACTCCACGGCCTGCAGCCCGCACTCGGTCGCGAGCTCGCCGATCTCGGAGACGGTGAGCTGCCGGAACGTCACCGAGACGAGGCCGGGGATCAGCATCCGCAGGACTGCCGGTGCATCAGCGAGGGCGCGAGCCGGATGGTCTCCGGCGGCCGTTCGGGATCGGCGATCCGGGAGAGCAGCAGCTTCACCGCGGTCCTGCCGATCTCCTCGACCGGCTGGGCCAGCGTGGTGAGCGGCGGTTCGATCAACGTCGCCCACTCGACCTCGTCGTACGCCACGACCGCGAGATCGGTGCCGAGCTTGAGACCACGAGCGCGGGCTTCGTGCAGCATGCCGACCGTGACGAGGTGATCGGCCGCGACCACCGCGGTGGCCGGGTCGTCCTGGTCGAGCAGCGGCGCGAGCCAGCCGCTCTGCGACACCAGCGCCTCGTCCCACTTCAGGCCCGCACGGCCGAGGCCGAGCCGGTAACCGAGGATGCGCTCCTCGGTCGTCGCCACGCCCGCCTTGCCGCAGACGATGCCGATCCGCCGGTGCCCCAGTTCGGCGAGGTGCTTCACCAGACCTGAGGTGGCCTGGACGTTCTCCGGCCCGACCTGGTCGATGTCCTTGGCCACGGTCAGCCGGTCCACGAGCACGGTCGGGATGCCGAGCTTCTTGAGCTCCGGCAGCACGAGGCTGCCGCCGGTGCTGGCGGTCGGTGTGAGCAACAGCCCGTCGACTCTTCGCGAGCGCAGCATCCTGACCGCTGTCTGCTCGGACTCGGGGGTGTCTCTCGTGTCGATCAGCACGAGCGAATAGCCGTTGCGAGTCGCCTCCGACTCGATGGCGGCGATCAGCTCGGCGAAGTACGGGTGTGAGACCAGCGACACGGCCAGGCCCAGCGACTTCGTGCCGCCCATGACCAGCGATCGCGCGATGGCGTCGCCCGTGTACCCGGTCTCGTCGATCGCCTTCTGGACGCGCTCGCGCGTGTCCTCGGCGACCGGTCTCGTCTCGTTGATCACGTGTGACACCGTGGTGATGGAGACTCCCGCGAGAGCCGCTACATCCCGCATGGTGACCATGGCCAGGGACCTTACCCGTTTGGAGGAAGCCCAGATGGCAGCCGTGCTGTGTGTCGGGCTCACAACTCTCGACGTGACTCAACGGGTGGAATCGTTCCCGGATCCTGGACAGAAGATCCGCTCGCTCGACGCGGTGCTCTCGCCGGGAGGTCCGGCTGCCAACGCGGCCCGCGCAGTTGCGGCACTTGGTGGAACGTCGTCACTGCTCACCGCGTTGGGTGCCGACGCACTGGGCGAATTCGTCCGGGCTTCCTTGGAGCCGGTCCAAGTCACCGCCGTGGCCGGGACGACGCCCGTGAGCATGGTCGTCGTCAGAGCCCCTGATGGGGAGCGCACGGTCGTTTCCCGCAACGCCTCCGTGCCCGTCGAGGCGCCCGACTTGTCCGGTCTGCTGGACGGCGTCGACGTGGTGCTCTTGGACGGACACCACGACGGCCTGGTGATCCCCGTCGCCCAGCAGGCGAAAGCTCGCGGATTGCCTGTGGTGCTCGACGCCGGGAGCTGGAAACCTGTCCTCGATCACCTGTTGCCGCTGGTGGACGTGGCTGCCTGCAGTTCGGGGTTCGAGCGGTCCGAGGCCGAGGTGCACTCGTACGGAGTGCCGCTGGTCATTCGCACGCACGGTGCGAAGCCGGTGACCTGGTCGCGGAACGGCTCGTCCGGCGAGGTTCCCGTGCCGGCGGTGGAGGTGAAGGACACGAACGGCGCCGGCGATGTCTGGCACGGCGCATATGCGTATGCGCTGGCGTCAGGCGCGGATCCGGTGGCGGCCATCGGCTTCGCGTCGGAGGCGGCGGCGGTTCGGGTCAGTGCGGTCGGGGACTGGGTTGAGAGGCTGGCGCGGTGGCAGGACAGCAGGTCAGGTTCGACGAGCTGCTAGAGCGGGCTCGAGTGCTCACCGATCAGGGCGAGCGCAAGATTCTCGGCATCGGCGGCGCACCCGGTTCCGGCAAGTCGACACTCGCGCGCCGGCTGGTCGAGGCGCTCGACGGGCAGGCCGTGCTGGTCGAGATGGACGGCTTCCACCTCGCGCAGAGCGAGCTCGAACGGTTGCGGCTGGTCGAGCGCAAGGGCGCGCCGGACACGTTCGACATCCCGGGCTACGTGGACCTGCTCGGCCGGATCAAGGCGTGCGGGCCGGACATGATCTACGCGCCGGAGTTCCGCCGCGAGATCGAGGAGCCGATCGCGTGCGCCGTGCCGGTGCACCCGGACGTCCCGCTGGTCGTCACCGAGGGCAACTACCTGCTGCTCAACTACGACAAGTGGAAGCGCGTCCGGATCATCCTCGACGAGGCGTGGTTCCTGTTCATCGACGAGGACGTGCGCGTGCAGCGGCTGATCGACCGCCACCTGCGGTACGGGCGCACCCTGTCCGAAGCCGAGGAACGCGTGCTGCACGGCACCGACCACGTCAACGCGCTGATGGTGAACTCGTCCAAGGGGTCGGCGGACCTGCTGATCACCGAGGTGCTCTAGCGCGCGTGGTGCTCGCTGACGTGCTTGAGGTCGTCGCTGCCCTCGTCGATCGGCTTGCGCATCTCCTGCCGGTAGCGCCAGATGCCCCACCCGGTGCCGCCGAGGAAGAACGCGATGCTGATGATCACCGCGATCGTCTCCAGCCACGGCAGCTCCTGCAGGATCCCCGCGCCGTAGTAGCCGGCGAGCACCAGCGTCGGCACCCACGCGATGGCCCCGAGCGTGGTGGCCAGCGTGAAGCGGCGGAGGTCCATCCGCGCGGCACCGGCGATCATCGGCGCCAGCGTGCGGATCCAGGGGATCCAGCGGGCGAGCACGACGGCCCAGAACCCGCGCCGGTCGAGGAAGTCGCCCGCGCGTTTCAGGTTGTGCCGGTTCAGCACCCTGCCACCCTTGCGGGCGAGCACGCGCGTCCCGGTGGTCCGGCCGATGAAGTACCCGACCTGGTTGCCGACGACGGCCACGATCAGCGCCACCGCGGACAGAGCCCACGCCGACAGCTCGCTGTTGTGCTGCGCCAGCACCACGCCGGCGGCGAACAACAGCGAGTCACCGGGCAGGAACAGCCCGAAGATGAACGCGCACTCGAAGAAGATGAAGCTCAGCACGATGATCCACACGGCCACCGGACCTGCGGTCTCCAGCGAGGCGAAAGCATGCGCCACGGTGAGCCAGCCTACGTCGTGCTGCGCCGGCGGCACGGCGACATCGGGCTGACGGTAGGACGAAATCTTGATTGAGCACGCTCGGTCACCACGTGAACTCCTTTCCGTTGAGCTCACTTTCGAGTGAACCAGTCGAATCGGACTAGCGTGGTGGACATGGAGAACTTGCTCGCCGAACTCCGGACCGCACTGGGTGACGCAGGTGTACTTGTGGACGCTGATGTCACCGCGAGCTACCAGCGCGACATGATGCCGTTGGCGCCCCATGGCAGTCCGTTGGCGGTGGTGTTCCCGCTGAACACCGAGCAGGTCCAGGCGGTCGTGCGAGCCTGCGCACGTCATCGCGTCCCCATCGTCCCGCGTGGAGCCGGCAGTGGCCTTTCGGGCGCCGCGAACGCGATCGACGGCTGTGTCGTCCTCGTCACGACCAAGATGGACGCCATCGTCGAGATCGACGCCGACAACCGCCTCGCCGTCGTCGAGCCGGGTGTGGTCAACCTCGACCTGCGTGGCGCAGTCGAGAAGAACGGCCTGTTCTACCCACCGGATCCGAGCAGCTACGACTGGTGCACGATCGGCGGCAACCTCTCCACCAACGCAGGCGGCCTGTGCTGCGTGAAGTACGGCGTGACCACCGACTCCGTGCTGGGCCTCGAAGTCGTCCTGGCCGACGGCGAGGTGCTGCGGACCGGCCGCCGAACGGTCAAGGGCGTCGCGGGCTACGACCTCACCAAGTTGTTCATCGGCTCCGAGGGCACCTTGGGTGTGATCACCAAGGCCACGCTGGCCCTGAAACCGCTCCCGCAGGCTCCGGCCACTTTGGTCGCCGCGTTCAGCAGCACCGCCACCGCCGGCGCCGCGGTCAGCCGGATCGTCCGCGAGGGCTTGGTGCCGTCGTTGATGGAGATCATGGACAGGACCTCGATCGAGGCCGTCGAGCAGTACCTGAAGACCGAGCTCGGTGCCGGGCCGGGCTGCGCGGCGTTGCTGATCTGCCAGTCCGACGCGGGCGGTGAGCAGGCCAGGCACGAGTTGCAGAAGATCGAGGAGATCTGCCTCGAAGCCGACCTCGTCTACGCGACTGATGATGTCAACGAGGGCCGCGACCTGCTGACGGCGCGCCGGGCGGTGCTCACAGCGTTGGAGGTCTACGGCTCGTGGCTCACCGACGACGTGTGCGTGCCGCGCACCCGCATCGCCGAGCTGATCCAGGGCTGCGAGGACATCTCCAAGGAGGTCGACCTCAAGATCGCCGTCGTCGGCCACGCGGGCGACGGCAACATGCACCCGACGATCGTCTACGACCCGTCCTCCGCTGATCAGTTCGCGCGGGCGCAGAAGGCGTTCGACGACATCCTCGCGGTCGGGCTGGCACTGGGCGGCACGGTCACCGGCGAGCACGGCATCGGCAAGATCAAGCGCGAGTGGCTGGCGAAGGAGATCGGCCCGGTCGGCCTCCGGGTCCACCGCGAGATCAAACGCGCGCTGGACCCGGAGAACCTGTTCAACCCCGGCTCGATGTTCAGCCTCTAGCAACAGGCCCGCGCGGCCGGCGGAAACGGTTCCTGGGCGGCCTTCTCCACGTCCGCGAGCATCTTCTGCCGGTCCGCGGGTCCGATGGTCCTGTTCCTCGTGATGACGGTGTGGATCCGTTGCGTGTTGCGGATGTCTTTGAGCGGGTTGCCGTCCAGCACGACGAGGTCGGCCAGTTCGCCCGGCTTGAGCCTCGCGTCGCGGGTGCCGGCCTTCAGCGCTTGGTGCGGTGAGAGCCCCGCCTCCACCAGCAGCTCCAGCTCGTCGTGCACCGAGAAGCCCGAGAACACGTACGGGTTGCCCGCGTCCGTGCCGACCAGGATCTCCACGCCGTGGTCGTGCATCTCGGCGACCTGGTCCATGCGGCGTTCGAGGAACTCGGCCTGCTCGCGGATCTCCTGCTCGGTCACCGGAGCCCAGTTCTTGAGGCTGTCACGCCACAAGTCCCGGTAGAACGCCGGCATGTACCTCATCCGCAGGTCGTTCGCGAACCGGTCCGCGGGGCTGGAGTACACCCGCATCGCGACCATCGTCGGGCAAAGCGCGGATCCGTTGCGCCGCAAGAGGTTCGCGAGCCTGATGGCTTTGGGCCGGCTGTGTGTGAGTGCTGCCTGGCGTTCGAAGTCCAGCACCTGCTTGAACCACGCGAACGAGTTCGCCGGGCCGAGCGGCAGGTCCGCGATCGCTTGGCGCAGCTGGGTTTCCCGCGTGCTCGTCGCGAGTGGCAGGCCGTACATGTGCTCGAAGGTGCGTTGGCCGAGTGAGCTCGCGTCGCCCATCGCCACGTGGTCCGAGCAATGTCCGGCGAACGTGATGTCCTGGCGCGGGCACTCGTCCGCGATGGCCGCGAGCGTCGCGTGGTCCAGGTACGAGTAGACCTTCACGAAGTCCGCGCCCTGAGCCTTGGCGTCACGTACGGCCTGACGTCCTTCTTCAGGCGTGGCAACGATCTGAGCACCTGGCAAGGTCGAGTGCGGGCCGTCGATGATCGTGCTGCCGACGACCAGCTTCGGGCCGAACACCTCGCCGCGCTCGATGCGGTCCCGCAGCGCGTAGATCGGCGGGAAACCCCACATCTCGCGGATGCCCGTCACGCCGTTGACCAGGCACAGCGGCAACGTGATGCGGTCCATGTACGCGCCATGCACGTGCATGTCCCACAGTCCGGGGATGACGAACTTGCCGGTGAAGTCGAGCACCGTGGACCCGCGCGGCAACGGCAGGTCGCACGAGCCGACCGCGAGAATCCTGTTGTCCGCCAGCACGATGGTGGCGTTGGAGCGCGTGCCGGCCGAGTCGACGAGCGTGACGCCTCGCAGTGCGGTGACGCCGACCGAAGCACTGGCCGGACTTGGTGCGAGCACTGCTGCCGCACCGAGCCCGGCCAGCCAACCCAGCACTTCACGTCGAGTGGTGTCAGTCATGCCGTTCAACCAACACCTTGACGTTACGTCAGACTCAAACCCTTATCGGGACATCGCCTTCAGCAGCGAGTACTGGGAGTCGTCGCTCCCGAGCTCCCACATGAACGTGCCGAGCAGCCCGCGTGACCGGGCGAAGTCCGCGCGGATCCCGATCGACCGCGGGTTCTCGTACGACACGAACTTCTTCTCCGCCGCGCTGTAGAGCCACGGCGACTGCGCGACCGGGTGCCAGTACTCCTGCCAGCCCGGGGTTGCCTTGAGCTTCAGGGCGTCCTCGTAGCCGTCGACCCAGAACGCGCTGTCGTAGAGCTGGTAGAGGCCGTGCTGCGGGCCCTCGGTCTTCACGTTGAAGCCGCGGCCGTAGAACGGCGTGCCGAGCACCATCTTGCGCGGCGAGACGCCGTGGCGTTCGTAGTAGTTGATGGCGCCGACGACGTTGTTCCACTTGCGGTCGGCGGTGGGCATCGGGTCGTTCGAGACCTCGCGGTACGGCGCGTTGAACGTGGCCACGGGCGAGAAACCGGTGCCCATGTCGTAGGTCATCACGTTGATGAAGTCCAGGATCCGCGACAGCTCGCGCAGTTCGAACGACTTCGCCGGGTCGTACGAGCCGTCGGTCTGCAGGCGGCCGGTGGGCAGTGCCGCGGTGACGAGCCGCTTGCCCAGCACCCGCTTGAACTCGCACGTCAGCAACGTCATGTTGTGCTTGTCCTCCGGCCGGTCCTTGATCTCGGCAGGACCGCCGTAGACCGGGAACTCCCAGTCGAGGTCGATGCCGTCGAAAGTACCGTCCTGGAAGAACAGGTCCACACAGGACCGAACGAGCGTCCTGCGGGACTCTGCCGAAAAAGCCGCGTCGGAGAAGCCGCCCGCACCCCAGCCGCCCAGCGAGATCAACGCTTTCAGGGACGGCTTGCGCTTCTTCAACGCGCGGATGTCGGCGAAGTCCTTGGCCGCCGTCGACGCCGGCATCACGCACTTGCCGTTCTCGATCAGAGCGAACGCGTAGAACAGGTGCGTGATCGGTGTGTCGGTGGGAATCGACGAGATCGGCTTCGACTCGCTGTACCAGTTGCCGTAGTAGGCACCGACGATCTTGTGTGGCGCGGCGTCAGCCGAGACGACGCCAAGTGAGACGGAGAGTGCGGCCAACGTGACCGCCAATCCCTTGCGGAACAACGACATCACAGGCCTCCAGTGGTTCAGACCACCGAAACCTAGGGGCGGTACCCGGCGTGCCGCAACAGAGACTTCAGATATGCCTCCAGCTCGTCTGCCGTGCTCTGCTCCGGATTGGTCAGCGAGTGGTAGAAAAGCGCACCTCCGACCATGTCCAGCACGATGCCGAGGTCGGTGCCGGGCGGAAAACCGGGACGCATCATCTCCTTCAGCGCGGCCCGGCGCGGCGCGATGAACAGCTCCCAGTACCGCTTCATCAGCTCGAAGTTGTCCGCCGACGCGCCCACGATCCGGCGCAGCAGCTGGACCGACGAGGGCGTCGACATCAGCGCGGCCCAGCCCTTGATCGTCTCCTCCGGCGGCGCGGCGACGATCCGCTCCGGATCGAGCGCCGCGACCTCGCGCGGCAGCTCGATCACGCTGAACAGCAGGTCCTCCTTGGTGGCGAACCGCCGGTAGACCGTCGCGCGGGTCACGCCCGCGCGACGGGCCACCTGCTCGATCGAGGTGCCGTCGAGGCCGCGCTCCAGGAACAGCTCGAAGGCAGCCGTCAGGATCGCGTTGTCCGCCTCGGGGTCTCGGGGACGCCCAGCACTTCGTTCAGCCACGCGGAAAGCCTTTCCGGGTTCGACGGGCCGCGCCACGCCAGGTGCCCGTCCGGGCGCACCAGCAGCGTGTCACCGGCGCGTTCATGGTGCACGACGTCCCCGAGCCGGTCCCGCGCCACCTCCAGGCACGCGGACGGCCCCGCCAGCACCCACTTGCCGGCCCGCGCGAACGCGGGCACCCGCTCGCCGCCGCGCCGTCCGGCAGCCAGCGGGCCGGAGTACTTCACGTCGAGCTGCGAGGTGAACCGCACGAGCCGCCGCTGCACGGCCGGCAGGCCCAGCAACGGCCACAGCACGCGGTCCCTGATCGTGCGCGTGACGACGCCGGGCCCCATTGCCAGTCGCGTCGCAGGTGTCGTCGAGGCGAGCACCCGCGCGCCGATCGGCCTGCGTTCGGCTTCGTAGGTGTCGAGCAGCTCTTCGGAAGCCCTGCCCCGCACCACGAGCGCGAGCTTCCACGCCAGGTTGTCCGCGTCGCCGAGTCCCGTGTTCATCCCCTGTCCGCCCAGCGGGCTGTGGATGTGCGCGGCGTCCCCCGCGAGCAGGACGTTCCCGCGCCGGTAGGCCGCCGCCTGCCGGCGGTGGATGCGGAACGTCGACTCCCACTCCACCTCCTCGATCGGCCCTGGCGTCCAGCGCTCGCCGTTCGGTGACATCACTCGCCAGATGCCACCTGGCAACGGGAACACACTCGTGATGGACGCTCCGTCGACGAACAGGTGGATCGACTCGCGATCGAGGTCCCACTCCGCGTGGACGTCGCGCAGCAGGAAGTTCTCCATCACCGGCTCGCCCTCGAACGCGATGCCCGTCATCTTCCGCACCGCCGAGTGCGCGCCGTCGCACCCGACGAGCCAGTCCCAGCCCGAGACCGTGGAGATCGGCGTGTTCCACTCGATCTCCACGCCCAGTGCGGACAACCGGTCGCGCAGTCGTTCCTCCACCCACGCCTGCGACACGATCAACTGACCCGCGTCGCGCAGAAACCCCATGTCCAGCGCCACCGCGCCGTTGATCCGCAACGACCGCAGCCGCACCGCCTTGTCCGGCAGGTCGCCCAACGCGCCCAGCCTCGCCAGCACCTCGGCGCCGCGCGGCTGCAACCCCAGCGCCCGTGAGGTCGTGGCAGGCCCCTGCGCCGCGTCCACGACCCGAACATCCACCCCGAACTGCCGGAGTCCGCACGCCAGCGCCAAGCCGGTCGGACCCGCCCCCGCAATGATGACCATATGAATACAGTACAGCTCTGTATTCAAACTCCGCCAGCGAAAAGGCCTGCCGTCCTCGGCAGGCCTTCGACCGCTAGCGCTCGACGCGCGGGATGACCTGCGTCGAGTCGTCCTTGAGCTGGGCGTCCATGACCTGGGTGATGTCGTCCGCCTCTTCCTGCAGGAGCGACTTCTTCTCCTTGCGCGCCTTGATCACCTCGAAGATGATCGGCACGACCGAGAGCAGCACGATGGCGATGAGCGTGAGCTCGAGGTTCTTGCGGATGAACTCCACCTGGCCGAGGAAGTAGCCCAGGATCGTCAGACCCGCGGCCCACGCCACCCCGCCGATCGCGGAGTACGTGAAGTACTTCTTCGGGTCCATGCGCCCGACGCCGGCCATCGCGGTGATGAACGTGCGGACGATCGGCACGAACCTCGCGAGGACGATGGCGCGCGAGCCGTACTTGTCGAAGAACTCCTGCGTCTTGTCGACGTACTCCTTCTTGAAGATCTTCGACTCCGGCTTGTTGAACAGTGCCGGACCGGCCTTCCGGCCGATGTAGTAGCCGCAGACGTTGCCGACGAACGCGCACACCGTCAGCAGCACGCAGACGAGCCAGAGCGGGGTCGAGATGTGACCTGCCGCGACGAAAAGACCCGCCGTGAACAGCAGCGAGTCGCCCGGCAGGAAGAACCCGACGAGGAGCCCGCACTCGGCGAAGACGATCAAGCACAGCCCGACGAGCATCCACGGGCCGAGCATCGTCAGCAGTTTTTCGGGATCCAGCCAGTCAGGGCCCAATGCAATCGTCACGGCGACAACGGTACAGGTCAGCCCAGCGTGATCACTGCGGCCACCGTGCCCGCTGCCAGGCCCAACAGCAGGGCGAGGCCCAGCACCAGCCACGCGGGCATGGGTGCCGGGCGCTCCTCAAGAACCGGGACAGATACGGCAAATCCGGCATTCGTGCTGGTCGCCTGCGCACGCAGCGCGTCGGTCACCAGCCGTTCCGGATCGTCCGCCATCCGCCTATTCCTTGACCCACTCGCCCTTGCTCATCACGTCCCGCGGCTTCAATTCTGCATCGAGCACCACGAGGTCCGCCGCGCAACCCGGCTGGAGCTTGCCCGTGTCGAGGCCGAGCAGCTCCGCGCCCCGCGTCGAGGTGGCGTACGCGGCCTCCACAAGTGACAGTCCACAGGAGTTGACCGCGTTGCGGAAAGCCATGTCCATGGTCAGCGTGCTGCCTGCGAGCGAAGCGCCTCCTGCCAGCGTCGGCACGCCGTCGACGACGCGCACCTCCAGCCCGCCGACGTCGTAGACGCCGTCGCCCACACCCGCGGCCGCGATGGCGTCGGTGATGAGCACCGTGCGCTTGAGGCCCGCGTGGTGCGCGGCCAGGCGGACCGCCGTCGGGTGCAGGTGCACGAGGTCGCAGATGAGCTCGACGGTGACGCGTTCGTCGTCCAGCAGCGCGCCGATCGGGCCGGGCTCGCGGTGGTGCAGCGGTCGCATGCCGTTGAACAGGTGCGTCGCCACGGAGGCACCCGCGTCGACGGCCGGGCGGACCTGCGCCTCGGTGGCGTCGGTGTGGCCGATCGCGGCGATGACGTTGTTGTCCACGAGCTGGCGCACGGCCTGGACCGCGCCTTCCAGCTCGGGCGCGACCGTGATCATCCGGACCGTGCCCTTGCCCGCGTCGAGCAGCTTCGTCACCGCGGTCTGCTCCGGCGGGCACAGGATCGCCGGGTCGTGCGCGCCGCACCGGGCCGCGCTCAGGAACGGGCCCTCGAGGTGGATGCCCGCGACGACGCCCTCCTGGACCAGCTCGGCCAGCGCGGACACCTGGTCGGCCAGCTCCGGCACCGGGCGCGACACCAGCGAGGCGAGCATCGTCGTCGTGCCGTGCTTGCGGTGCGCGGACGCGGCCTTGCGGATCTTCACCGGGTCGCTGCTGGTGAACGCGTCACCACCGCCGCCGTGGCAGTGGATGTCGACGAACCCCGGCACGATCGTGCAGCCGCTGACGTCGGTGGTCGGACCATCGGGCGCGGCGCCCTCGCCGACCGCGGCGATCCGGCCGTCCCGGACGCTCACCCACCCGTTCTCGAGCACCCCGCCCGGCGTGACGACCCGACCATTGGTCAGGGTCACGTCGACAGGTCCACCCCACGTGCTCATGACGCCTCCAGCATGTCGATGGCCAGCAGCGCCGCGCCGAGGAAGCCCGCCTCGTCGCCGAGCGCCGCGAGCCGCAGCTCCGGTCGGCGCTGGAAGGCGATCAGCCCGTCCAGCCTGTTCCGCAACGGGTCCACCAGCAGGTCTCCTGCGAGTGCGAGCCCACCGCCGAGCACAACGGCTTCCGGGCCGAGCAGCGTCGCCAGCACCAGGATCCCCCTGGCCAGCGCGTCCACGGCCTCTTGCCACACGGCGACAGCGTCCTGCTCCCCGTCGGACACCCTGCGTGCGACTTCAGCGGCGCCGTTGACGGGGGTGCCGGTACGTGCGGTGTACCGGCGGGCGATCGCCGCGGAGGACGCCACTGTCTCCACGCAGCCGATCTGGCCACACGCGCAAGGCACGCCGTGGCCGACGTTCACATGTCCGATCTCACCCGCGTAGCCGTCGCCGCTGAAGATCTTCCCGTCGAGCAGCAGCGCGCCGGCGATCCCGGTGCCGATCGGCATGATCACCGCGTTGCGCAGGTCCTTCGCGGCACCCATCCGGCACTCGGCGAGCCCGGCGGCGCGGACGTCGTGTCCGAACGCGACGGGCACGCCCAGCCGTTCCGTGAGGACGGTGCTGAACGGGAACTGGCTCCACGGCAGGTTGGTCGTGTACACGCCGACACCGTTCGCCTCGTCCACGATGCCCGGCGCCACGACTCCCACGGCGTCGATCTCGTGCTCGGAGGCGTGCCTGAGCTCGTCGACGAGCTCGGCGATCACGGCCAGGAGAGGCTCCAGCTCGGCCGGAGTCGCCCGGCGGGCGTGCTTCTGCGCCGCCACCGCGTCCGAGGTGCCGGAGACCAGCGCCGCCTTGGTTTCGGTGCCACCGATGTCTACGGCGACCACGTGTCTGCGTGCCACGAGGACTGATCCTGCGGCATCGGAGCCCTATTGGTCTATACCAAGTACCGGATTGGGGGCGTGATCGTACTCGCTGAGACCGCTCTCACCGGGCAAAACGACCTTTGTAAGGGTTTTCCCTAGCCGGCCATGATCTTCTGAAGTGCGTCCAGCGCGCGGGACGCCGTCGACTTCACGGTGCCCTTCGAGATGCCGGTCGCCTCGGCGATCTCGGCCTCGGACAGGTCGCCGTAGTAGCGCAGCACGAGCACCTCGCGCTGGCGCGGCGGCAGCTGCTGCAGGGCCTTGACCACGGCCTGGTGCTCCGCCGTCAGCATCGCGAGCGACTCGGCCGACCGGGCGTTCGCCACGTGCGGCGGCGTGTAGTCGCGCGCGGTCTTGCGCCGGCGCAGCACACTGCGTGAACCGTTGACCACGGCCGTGCGGAGGTAGCCCACGGCCGCCTGGGCGTCGCGCAGGCCCTTCCAGTTGCGGTGCAGACCGGCGAACGCCTCCTGGACCACGTCCTCGGCCGTCGACGGCTCGTCGACCAGCAGCAGCGCCAGGCGCACGAGGCGCATGCGGTGCTGTTTGTACAGGTCTTCGAGCGTGAGGGGCCCTGTGGGAGGTCCTGCGACGCCGTCCTTGATTCGCAGGTTGGTCAGGGTGTCCTGCACGGTGCGCGGGGTTTCGTCGCCAACCACAAGGTAGGACGGTACCGGTCAGCTTCACTACGGTGGTGGCATGGCCCGCTTTGCAGTCGAATTGGTGTTCGGTCCCGATCGCGAGAAGCGCCTCGCGGTGCGCCCGGCCCACCGCGAGTACATCGCCTCTCTCGCCGAGAAGGGAATCGTCCTCGCCGCAGGTCCGTACGCGGACGACACCGGCGCGTTGATCATCTACGAGGCGGTGGACGAGGCGGCGTTGAAGGAGATCATCTCCGCCGACCCGTACACGCCCGCGAACGTCATCGTGAAGTGGGAGATCCGCGTCTGGAACGTGGTGCTCGGGAGCTGGCTCACCGACTAGCGGCTTGACCACCCGGCCCGACCAGTCCTGAGGTGTCCTTCTGGGCCATCTGGCGATCGGCGTCGGCAACCTCTTCGACCGCCTGGCGGTCCACGACCATCGGCGTGAACGCGCGGAAGTACTTCAACGCGCCGACCCAGCCGGGGACGTGGACCGCCTTCGCACGCTTTTCGACGCCGCGGACGACGGCCCGGCCGACGTTGCGGACCGGGTACTTCTTGCCGGCCACGCCCGGCATGCCCTTGCGCAGCTTGCCGAAGACCGGGTGCTCGTCGGCGCTGTTGACCATGTCCGTGGAGATCCACGAGAAGTACGCCGTGCCGACGTCGACGCCCAGGTGCCTGACCTCCGCGCGCAGGCTGTCCGCGAACGCCTCGCAGCCCGCCTTGGCCGCCGAGTAGGCCGCGTTGCCCGGGATGTGCACGATCGCGGCCAGTGACGACACGACCAGGCAGTAACCGCGGCTGCGGATCAGATGCGGCAGCGCCGTGCGGACCGTGCGCCACACACCGAGCAGGTTGACCTCGATGACCCGTTCGAACGCTTTCGGGTCCATGGAGCGCACGAACCCGGTGGCCGCGATGCCCGCGTTCGCGATGACCACGTCGATGGCGCCGAAGTGCTCGGCGACCTCGTTCGTCACGCGTTCGAGCACGTCCCAGTCCGTGACGTCGGCTTCCCACGCCTTGCCGCCGGTCTGCCGGGCGACCTCTTCGAGCTGGGCCTTCTCGAGCCCGACGAGCGCGAGACGAGCCCCGCGCGCGGCCAGTTGCCTCGCCACCTCGGCGCCGATGCCCCTGGCCGCGCCGGTGATCAGTACCACCTTGCCCGTGACGTCCATGCCGCCACGGTAACGCAACCTACTCCCGGTAAGCTACTGGCAAGTTAAATTGCGCTCAGGCGGTCGACCTCGGCCTGCGTCAGCTCCAGGGTGAGGACCGGCAGGAGGTCGCTGAGCTGCTCCAACGTGCGGGCGGACGCGATCGGCGCGGCCACCGTCGGCTGCTGGGCGAGCCACGCCAGTGCCACCGCGGCGACCGTGGTCTCGTGCGTCTCGGCCAGCTCGTCGAGCACCTCCAGCACCTGCAGGCCGTGCTCGTCGAGGTGCTTCGAGGCGGCTCCGGCCCGCGGGCTCCGCACCTCGACGCCCGGCCGGTACTTGCCGGTCAGGAAGCCCCTGGCCAGCGAGAAGTACGGCAGCGTGGCAAGCCCGTTCTTCGCCACGGTGGCCTGCAGCTCGCCCTCGAACTTGTCGCGGCTGACCAGGTTGTACTCGGGCTGCAGCGCGACGAACTTCGCGAAGCCCTCGCGTTCCTGGATCTCCAGCGCCTTCGCCAGTCGTTCGGCGGAGAAGTTCGACGCGGCGATGTAGCGGACCTTGCCGTCGCGGACGAGCTGGTCGTACGCGGCCAGCGTCTCCTCGAGCGGCGTGTTCGGGTCGTCGAGGTGGTTGTAGTAGAGGTCGATCTGGTCCACGCCGAGCCGTTTCAACGAGCGGTCCGCGCTGCTCAGGACCGTGTCGCGCTTCTGGTTGTTGAAGCCGGCGAGCATGCCGACCTTGGTCGCCACCACGATCTGGTCGCGGTCGCTGCGCCTGGCCAGCCACTTGCCGATGATCGTCTCCGACTCGCCGCCGGAGTTGCCGTCGACCCAGGCCGAGTACACGTCCGCGGTGTCGACGAAGTTCCCGCCAGCCTCGGTGTAGGCGTCGAGCACTGCGAACGAGGCGTCCTCGTCGGCCGTCCAGCCGAAGACGTTGCCCCCCAGGCAAAGTCGGGACACGGTCAAATCAGTGGTGCTCAAGATCGGCATAACGTGACGGTAGTCCGTGTTGCTGAAGGACATGAGCCACTTTCTGGGAACGTTCGGCGTGTGGGGTTCGCACTACCAGTGGGCGGACAAGATCGACGAGGTCGCGGAGCTCGAGTCGCTCGGGTTCGGCACGTTCTGGATCGGCAGCTCGCCCGACATCGCGCTGGTCGAGCGAGCTCTGAACGCCACGAGGTCGATCACCATCGCGACCGGCATCACCAACGTCTGGCAGACCGAGCCCGAAGCCGTGTCGGCCGAGGTCGCCAGGCTCGGCAGCGACCGGTTCCTGCTCGGTGTCGGCATCGGGCACAAGCAGCTCGACCAGGCCTACGAGAAGCCGTACGACAAGCTCGTGTCATACCTGGACCGCCTCGACGTGCCTCGGGACAAGCTCGTGCTCGCCGCACTCGGGCCGAAGGTGCTCAAGCTCGCCGCCGAACGCACCGCGGGCGCGCACCCGTACCTCGTGCCGGTCGAGCACACCGCCGAGGCGCGCAAGGTGCTCGGCGACAAGCTGCTGGCGCCCGAGGTGACCGTGGTCGTCGAGGAGGACCCGGAGGCGGCGCGGGCCATCGCCCGTGAACAGCTGTCGTACTACTTCAGCCTCACCAACTACACGAACAACTGGCAGCGCTGGGGATTCTCGGCGGACGAGGTCGCCGCACCCGGCTCGGACCGGCTGATCGACGCGCTGGTGGCGTGGGGCAGCCCCGAGCAGGTGGCCCAGAAGCTGCGCGCCCACGTGGACGCCGGTGCGGACCACGTGGCCGTTCAGTCGCTGAACGGCCACTACGCGGAACTGGCCGCGGCGCTGCGGCTCAAGGAGTGATCTCGACGCCCTTCCAGAACGCCACGCGGTCCTTGATCTGCGCCGCGGCCTGCATCGGCTCGGCGTAGTACCAGGCCGCGTTGCCGTTCTCGGCTCCGTCGACCTGCAACGAGTAGTAGTTCGCGGTGCCCTTCCACGGGCAGAACGAGGTGTGTTCGGTCGGCGTCAGCACGGCCGGATCCACGGAGTCCAGCGGGAAGTAGTGGTTTCCCTCGACGACGACCGTGTCGTCGCTCGAGGCGATGATCTTGCCGTTCCACTGAGCGGTTGCCATGTCATCCACTATCCCCGTACCGGCGAGTAATGCAGACCACCTGGTCAACCGGTACTTGATCGATCACTGCGCGTGGGTGGCCGCCGCGCTGGCCCCGTGACACGTGCTCGTAGGATGCGGTCGACACGGCGTTCAGGGCACCTGAGGAGGACCACCGATGCCCATCGCAACTCCCGAGGTCTACGCGGAGATGCTTGACCGGGCCAAGGCGAACGAGTTCGCCTACCCCGCGATCAACGTCACCTCGTCGGAGACTCTCAACGCGGCTCTGCGCGGATTCGCCGAAGCCGAGAGCGACGGCATCATCCAGGTCTCGACCGGTGGTGCCGAGTTCGCCTCGGGCACCAAGGTCAAGGACATGGTGACCGGCGCGGTGGCGCTCGCGGAGTTCGCGCACGTCGTCGCCGCCAAGTACCCGGTGAACATCGCGCTGCACACCGACCACTGCCCGAAGGACAAGCTCGACGGGTACGTGCGTCCGCTCATCGCGATCAGCCAGGAGCGGGTCGACAAGGGCGGCAACCCGCTGTTCCAGTCGCACATGTGGGACGGCTCCGCTGTCGCTCTGGACGAGAACCTCCAGATCGCGAGCGAACTGCTCGACCTCGCCGCCAAGGCGAAGATCGTCCTCGAGATCGAGGTCGGTGTCGTCGGTGGCGAGGAGGACGGCGTCGACAACGAGATCAACGACAAGCTCTACACGACGCCAGAGGACTACCTGAAGACCATCGACGCGCTCGGCGCCGGCGAGAAGGGTCGTTACCTGCTCGCCGCGACGTTCGGCAACGTGCACGGCGTCTACAAGCCGGGCAACGTCAAGCTGCGTCCGGAGATCCTCAAGCAGGGCCAGGACGTGGCGGCCGAGAAGCTGGGCCTGCCGGCCGGCTCGAAGCCGTTCGACCTCGTCTTCCACGGCGGCTCCGGCTCGCTGCTCGAGGAGATTCAGGAGGCCGTGTCGTACGGCGTCATCAAGATGAACATCGACACGGACACGCAGTACGCCTTCACCCGTCCGATCGCGGCGCACATGTTCACGAACTACGACGGTGTGTTGAAGGTCGACGGCGAGGTCGGCAACAAGAAGGCCTACGACCCGCGCAGCTACCTCAAGGCAGCCGAGCAGGCCATGGCCGCCCGCATCGCCCAGGCGTGCGAGCACCTCAAGTCGTCGGGCCGCATGATCGCGGGCTGATCAGGCTTTTCCGAAAGGGCCCCGGTTCTCGCCGGGGCCCTTTCGCTTTCAGCGGAACGCGGCCACGTTGCGCGCGGCCCAGTCGGCGAACGTGCGCGGGGCGCGCCCGAGCACTTCTGCCACGTGCGGGCTGACCTGGAGCTCGGCTTCCGTCGGAGCGCCGAGGATGTCCAGCGTGTCGTCGGCGAGCTCACCCGGCATGAGCTGCTCCATGCCCTTCCTGGCCTCGGCGCGGGTGAGTTCGTGGAACCGCACGGGCTCGCCGAGCGCGGTGGCGATGGCTTGCGCCTGCTGCCGCGGCGTGACGACCTCCGGGCCGGTCAGCTCGTAGCTGCCGCCCGTGTGCCGGTCGTCGAGCAGGCAGGCGGCTGCGACCTCGGCGATGTCCGCCGGGTCGATGATCGGCACGCCGACGTCGCCGAACGGTGCCGCGACGGTCCGGTTCGCGCGGACCTGGCCGGCCCACCACAGGGCGTTGGACGCGAAGCCGCCCGGCCGCAGGATCGCCCAGTCCAGGCCGGAGCCCTTGAGCGTGTCCTCCAGTTCGCGCATCGCGATCCGCGTCGTGCCGAACGGCCTGGTCACCACACCCAGCGAGGAGAGCAGGACGATCCTCTTGACGCCGTTGTCCGCCGCCTGGCTGATGACGTCGGCCGGGTTGGCGCCTGTCGAGTGCAGGTCGCCCGACAGCAGCAGGAACAACGCCTCGGCCCCGGCCAGTGCGGGTTCGAGGCTCGTCGGGTCGGCGAGATCGGCTTTGACGTGCCGGACGCCTCGGGGCACCTCCGCCGCGCGCCTCGACACGGCCGTCACCTGCTCGCCTGCTTCGGCCAGCGCCTGCGTCAGCGGTCGGCCGATGTTCCCGGTCGCCCCAGTCACCACGATCATGTCCAGCTCCTTCGTCGTTGTCGCTCACGACGCTAGGAACCAGGCTTACTTTTTGTAAGGACGTACCTCTGGGTAAGCTCCGGACATGGCGGTCGGAACTCAGTTCACGCGGTCCGAGTCGACGCAGCGGTATGAGGTGTTTCACACCAACTGCCCCGCGCGCGAGATGGTCGACCACGTCACCAGCCGATGGGGCATCTGGGTGTTGATCTCGCTGCAGGCCAACGACCTGAGGTTCTTCGAGCTGCGCGAGAGCATCCGCGGCATCAGCGAGAAGATGCTCTCCCAGACCCTGCGCGGGCTCGTCGAGGACGGTCTGATCTGGCGGCGCGTGGAGCCGACGACCCCACCCCAGGTCACCTACGGGTTGACCGAGTTCGGGCGGGACGTCGGCGAGCCGCTCGCGGACCTCTTCGGGCGGATCACCCGGAAGCTGTCCGCGGACCTACCCGAGTTTCAGCCGCGAGGCGAGTAGCTGAACCTCCGGCCGGTGGATCACCATGTCCCCGACCGTCCACAGCACCGCCAGCAGCACGGCCGTGACCGCCGCCGACGAGAACGAGATCGGCGGCCCCCACAGGTACTCCTGCTGGAACCAGATGCCGACGTACCCGACGGTCGTCACGGTCGCCGACCCCAGCACGGCCGCGGCCGGCGTGGGCATCTTGATCACGTGCGCCGCGTCGATCGCGAGGCCGACGAAGACCAGGAACAACGGCACCGCGGACTTCGGGAAGTCGATCCCCGCGAGCAACGGCCAGACCAGGCACCGGTAGGCCACATAGCCACCCGCAACGGCCGTCGCGGCCCACGGCCTGTTGATCGTCCGGCGCGCGATCACCAGCACGATCGCGGCCGCGACCAGCCCCCACACCGGGTAGACCCAGTCCGCGATCGGCAGCGCGAAGTGCACGACGGCTTCCCTGCCGACCGGGACCCCCATCTGGTCGGCGGCGAACTGCAGCAGGATCGGCTCGGCTTCGGGCTTACCGCTGTCGTAGGCCTGCAGCGCGCGCACGCCGTACTCCTGGTGCTGGTTGGGGAACCAGACGTTCTCCAGGAAGAAGAACCACAGCGCGACGAGCCCGAGCGTGCGGGCGTTGCCCTGCGGGAAGAACTTCATCCAGCCGCGGATCGCGCCCGCCAGCATCACGGCCGTGCCCAGGTAGAGCAGGGCGTGCGAGCCGGACCAACTGGTGATGTCCAGGCCGTTGACGCGGTGGTTGATGACGTCGATGGGCAGGGCGATCAGGAAGATGCCGCAGCCGATCTGCATCAGCCGCAGCGTCAGCTTGTCGGCGCCGTAGCCGGTGAACGTGTGGAAGATCGTGAGGCCCACCACGATCACCGTGCCGACGGTGTTGAGCAGGTGGGGAGGCGCCAGGTCGTCGCGCAGCCACTTGAAGTGCCAGGAGACGTCCCAGGACGAGCCCAGCAGCTTGAGCGTCAGGCCCACCAGCCAGAGCTGGTAGAGCCGCTTGGTCAGCTGTGCCGGTGTGGACCTGCCTGGTGTGCCCCGCTCCCAGTACTGGTCGCGGAAATGCCTTACCCCCTGGATCATCCGAACATCATGAGCGGCGTTGGTGGTTCCGGGAAGGCTGAACCACCCTGGTTTTACCCTGATGTTTCCAATTCGTGTGCACGATCGAGTGAGGGGCGTTGATCTGGCCGGGGTGGCGCGGGAGCATGCCCGACCATGAACAAGAAGATCATCGCTGGGGTGCTCGTGGCTGCGCTCATGCTGGCCGTCGTGGCCGCTGTGATGAGGGTGTTCATCTCGTAGGTATCGCTCGTGGGGCACGATGAGCCCCATGGTTGAGAACCTTCTCGGGCCCGAGCCGACTCGTTTGCCTGATCGGCCTGAGGCGCAGGCTGCTGCTGACGGTGGAACTGATCCCGGCAAGATCGTTCGGGCTTACCCGGACTTTTCCGAGGCCTGGGCGTTGCTGGCTGAGCGGGCGTTGCACGCTGGAGACCCGGTCGCGGCCTATGCCTACGCGCGCACTGGGTACCACCGCGGGCTCGACCAGTTGCGTCGGTCCGGGTGGAAGGGGTTTGGGCCTGTTCCGTGGGATCACCGGCCCAACCAGGGGTTCCTGAGGGCGCTCGCGGCGCTCGCGCGGGCTGCTCGGGAGATCGGGGAGGACGAGGAGTGGGAGCGGTGCTCCAAGTTCCTGGCCGACTCGGATCCGAAGGCTCCGGCTGCGTTGGGCCTGGTCTGACCTAGGGCCGCCTCTCGGCGGGACGCCTGTCGGCGCGCGCACCACTCGCGTGGTTTGGCATCTGCAGGTACCGCCAACTCGTGATCGAAACTCCGGTAACCGCCGCCAACTTGTGTGTGATGGCGTACCTGCAGGTTGTGGTCGCTGGGCGGTGGACCAAGACTGGCGGCGGATGCCGGAGATGACGGGGTGAGCGGTGGGTGCGGTTCTGGATGCGGTCGGACGTGGGCTCGCGCGGTGGCGCGGGGCCGCGTTGCCGATCGTCCAAAGTGCCCTGTCCGCCGGGCTGGCTTGGGTTGTGGCCACGTTGGTGATTGGGCACCAGCATCCGTTCTTCGCGCCGATTGCCGCCGTTGTGTGCCTTGGGGTTTCACTTGGGCAGCGGCTTCGGCGTGTGGGTGAGCTGGTTGTCGGGGTGTCGGTCGGGGTTGGTGTCGGGGACGCGCTGATCAGCTGGATCGGCAGCGGGCCGTGGCAGATCGCGCTCGTGGTCGGCCTGGCCATGTCGGCGGCGGTGTTGCTGGACGGCGGGACCGTCATCGCGCTGCAGGCTGGAAGTAGCGCGGTGCTGGTGGCCACGTTGCTGCCGCCCAGTGCCGGCGGTGGGTTCGACCGGATGATCGATGCGTTGACCGGTGGGCTGGTCGGGCTGGCGGTGGCGGCGTTGTTGCCCGCCAATCCGGTGACGGTGGCGCAGCGGCAGTTGAAGGCGCTGACGAACACGCTCAGCGGTGCGTTGCGCAACCTCGCCGAGGCCCTCGATCAGAAGGATGCGGTCAAGGCGGCGGGTGTGCTGGCGGAGCTGCGGACCAGCCAGACCACGATCGACGACTACAAGGCCGCCCTGGTGACCGGTAGTGAGATCGCGAAGATCGCGCCGATTCGGTGGCGGGCCAAGGACGAGCTCCGCCGGTACCAGACTGCGGCCGGGCCCGTGGACTACGCGATCCGGAACACGCGGGTGCTGGCGCGCAGGAGCATGGCGGCGCTCAAGGCGGACGAGCGGATTCCGGACGGGGTGCCGGAGGTGCTGACGGACTACGCGGATGCCGTTGATTGCCTTCGGGGAGAGCTGGAGAAGGGCAAGACGCCCAGCCAGACGAGGGAGGCCGTGCGGGACGCCGCGCGGCATCTCACCGCGCGGCGTCTCGGTGGGGACGGGTTCTCGTCCAAGGTGGTGCTGGCGCAGATCCGCAGTGTCGCGGTGGATCTGCTGCAGGCGACGGGGCTCAGTCGTGCGGAGGCCATGGAGGCGTTGCCGCCGCTCAGCCCTCCGGCCGGTTCAGCAGGCCCAGCAGAAGTGAGTGAACCGGTTCGTGATCCCGGGGATCAGTCAGCGCACAAGAAGCACCCGTGATGGCGTACCACTCCTCCGCGCCCTCGTAGCGGACCAGTGCGCGGAGCTTTCCGTCGTCGGAAAGTTCGGTGCGCAGCTCCAGGTCGCCGGTGACGACGCCGACCTCGTCGGTCATCACGCCACCGGGGCCAGCCACGAAAGGCGAGGAAAGAGTTGTCATGGGCAGGTGTTCAACATCCCTGTCAGTGCGGTCTTCTCGGCGCTCTGCAACGTGAGTCCCCAGTTTTTCTTCGTGTGAACCCACATCTTGGCGTACGTGCAGTAGTAGGAGGTCAGCGGAGGCTTCCAGGCTGAGGGGTCCTGGTCGCCCTTGGCCTGGTTCACGTTGTCGGTCACCGCGATCAGCTGCGGGCCCAACAGGTCGTTCGCGAACGACTGGCGCTTGGACGTGGCCCACGACGACGCGCCGGACCGCCAGGCTTCCGCCAGCGGCACGACGTGGTCGATGTCCACGTCGGAGGCCGCGGTCCAGGTCGCGCCGTCGTACGGGGAGAACCAGCGGCCCGAGGTGGCCGCGCAGGACGAGTCGGTCACGACGTTCGTGCCGTCCCGCTTGAGCACGCTCTCGCGGGTGTTGCAGGTCGTGCCCGACGGCGTGATCCAGTGGGGGAACTTGTCGCGGGAATAGCCGGTCATCGAGCCTTCGCTGGCGACGGTCAGGGTCGCCAGTTCGGACTTCGCGATGGCGCCGGTCATGGGGATTCCGGGTGGAGTCGCTAGTGCAGGGGAAACAAAACCGAAGGTGAGTGCCGCCGCGGCGACCAGAACACCAATGGTTCGGTTAACTTTTGACATCATCCCGACCTTCCTTGTTGGAAAGTGATCGGGACTACCCTTCGTCACATTATGGAATTAGGCAATGCCTTTGGGTGACCCCCACGTGAACGACAAGCGCACGGCTAGACGCCTCGTACGAGCCTCAGGTCCTCGGTGTGGCGGTACCAGGTCCACTTGTCGACCGGGCGGGGGTGCTTGTGACCATCCAAAACGGCGGTTGTGGGGAGGCAGCCGAGCTGGAATGCGCGCGGGCGGCTTTCGCGGACTCGTGAGCCGAGAAGGCGTTTGTTGACAATTCGCACGACGAGGCCCAAGCCGCCTTCCGGGTCCGGCGTGCACTCGATCCGGGAGGCCTGGCCGCGCAGCACGTTGTCCGCGTCGCTGTAACCAACGCCACGAACCGGTGACAACACGCCGAGGCCCATCAGCACGCCGCCGACGTCGTCGCGGACGAACGGGACGGGATCTACGTCACCGTTCAGGGCGATGTCCAGGGCGCGGGCCGGGTCGGTCGAGAGGCCCCAGAGAGCGGCGACCGGCGAGGTGCCGACAGGCACGTAACCGAGGGTCACCGAGCCGAGCTTCTCCTTGCGCAGCAACCGCAACGCGACAGCCGAGAGGTCCGCGTCGGTACCCACCACGACGAGCCGTTCGGCGGCCAGGTGTTGATCAACGTGGTCCTTGCCCGGGCGGGCCGGAACGACGTGGACGTCGTCACGTTGAGTGATCATTGGCAACTGCGAGTTTCCGCAGGCCAACACGATTCCGTGCACGGTCATCTCCTGGTCTACCCTCGCTTACCGGCGTTCGCTCGAACCAGTCCAAGCGCTTGGAGTTTCACATGCCGGCCGTCGTGCTGATCGGTGCCCAGTGGGGCGATGAGGGCAAGGGCAAGGCCACCGACATCCTCGGTGAGCGTGTCCAGTGGATCGTCCGCTACCAGGGTGGCAACAACGCGGGTCACACCGTGGTCCTCCCGGACGGCCAGAAGTTCGCCCTGCACCTCATCCCGTCCGGCATCCTCACGCCCGGTGTGAAGAACGTCATCGGCAACGGCGTCGTGGTCGACCCCGGCGTGCTGCTCGAGGAGCTCGCGGGCCTGGAGGAGAAGGGCGTCGACACCAGCGGCCTGCTGATCTCGTCGGACGCGCACTTGATCATGCCGTACCACGTGGCCATCGACAAGGTGACCGAGCGCTACCTGGGCAAGGCGAAGATCGGCACGACCGGTCGCGGCATCGGCCCCGCCTACCAGGACAAGCTCGCCCGCGTCGGCGTGCGCGTGCAGGACCTGCTGGACGAGAAGATCCTCCAGCAGAAGGTCGAAGCCGCCCTGGACTTCAAGAACCAGGTGCTGGTCAAGGTCTACAACCGCAAGGCGCTCGACCCCGACCAGGTCGTCGAGCAGGTGCTGGAGCGCGGTCAGCACTTCGTGCACCGCATCGCGGACACCCGCCTGCTGCTCAACCAGGCGCTGGACCGCGACGAGATCGTGGTGCTGGAGGGCTCGCAGGGCACGCTGCTCGACGTCGACCACGGCACCTACCCGTTCGTCACGTCGTCGAACCCGACGTCCGGTGGCGCGACGGTCGGCTCCGGTGTCGGCCCGACCCGCATCAGCACCGTGATCGGCATCCTGAAGGCCTACACGACCCGCGTGGGCTCCGGTCCGTTCCCGACCGAGCTCAACGACGACCAGGGCGAGTACCTGCGCAAGCAGGGTGGCGAGTTCGGTGTCACCACGGGTCGCAGCAGGCGCACCGGCTGGTTCGACGCCGTGATCGCCCGCTACGCCTCGCGCGTGAACGGCATCACCGACTACTTCCTCACCAAGCTGGACGTGTTGTCCGGCCTGGAGAAGGTGCCGGTCTGCGTCGCGTACGAAGTGGACGGTCGCCGCGTCGACGAGATGCCGATGACGCAGACCGACGTGCACCACGCCGTGCCGGTGTACGAGGAGCTGCCGGGCTGGTTCGAGGACATCTCGCACTGCCGCTCGTTCGACGAGCTGCCGGCCAACGCCAAGTCCTACGTCGAGTACCTGGAGAGCATCATCGGCGCCCGCGTGTCGGCGATCGGTGTCGGCCCCGGCCGCGACCAGACGATCGTCCGCCACGACGTGCTCAGCTGATCGCTCGTTGCTGGGCCTCGAGCAGCGCCTGCTGCACGATCTTGAGCTGGTCGAGGCCCTTCTTCAGTTCCCGGCCCGTCGTACCGCCGTCCGGCTTGCCGTCCCGGAAGAACGGGACGCAGGCCGTGGCGCCGCTCTCCAGCGCGCGCAACGCCTCCTGCCACGCCTCCGCGATCTTCGCGTCGGGCGGGGCGGGGAACTCCTGCCGCAGCACGGGGATCAGGGCTTCGCAGCCTCGCCAGATCGCCTCGGGGTCCTCTGCCCGAACGCCGGCGTAGACCTTGTCGTTGGCCTGGAGCACGGTCACGAACCGGTCCCATCCGCCGCCGTGGATCCACGTGTTCACGGCGTCGTCGGTGTTGATCACGACGGCCGCGGCGGCGGGTGGCCGGATCGGCGCCGCCCTCTCCGCCTTGGGCCACCACGCGGCCACGGCGACGGAGACCACGGCGATCGCCATCAGTCCCCACGGTGCCGCCGGTTTCCGCACCGCCCTAGCCGCGACCCAGCCGCCCGCCAGCGCCACCAGAGTGCCGAAAACGGGTAGCACCTGCAGTGGCCGCGTGGCCAGCACGCTGTCGACCTGGTAGCCGTCGAGCCGGGACAGCCAGATCGCCGCGGTGCCCG